>JARRMH010000302.1:0-3649 GCA_037386205.1 Woeseiaceae bacterium
ATGCCGTGGATCTCGCCTTCAGCCATACTCTGAAAGTCGAATTCCAGGATGGTATCTTCGGTGATCGTGTATGGAAAGTCGATCTTCTTCCAACCATTGCCCACAATACGCAGAGCAAAGCCACCGTCTTCGATGGTTGTAGCCGCACGCACATCCTGCACGCTTCCGCCATAAGATTGAACCGAATTGACATAGAAATTCAATACATCAGCTGTCATGACGTCAATGGTCACCGTGGCCTCGTTGCTGTCCAGGTCGCCGTCCCAGGCAATGTACGTGAACGTGTCGGTACCGCTGAACCCGGCGTCTGGCGTGTAGGTAAAACCGCCGTAGAAATTCGGAGCGAGCGTTCCATGCGAGGGCTGGCTGATGATGGCCTTCAGCAACAGGCTATGCCCTTCCGGATCGCTGTCGTTGTCGAGTACGCCATTCTGTGAATCGACGTTCAACACCGCATCCTGTGCGATCGACCACTGATCATCGTTGGCCACCGGCGGCTGATTGGGCTTTACGGTGAGTTGCACGGTCGCCGTGGCGGTCGCTTGACCATCCGAAACCTTGTAGGTGAACGACTCGGTGCCGACGAAACCCAGCGGGTTGTAATCGAAACCGCCGTCGGGGTAGATGTACAAGGCGCCGTTCGGCGGGTAGCTCACCACTTCCACCACGCTCAACGTGCCCCCGTCGGGGTCGGAATCGTTGTTCAGCACGCCCGGCCCCGCCACCTTCAACTGGCCGCCAGCAGGCACCGGGTAGGCATCGGCATTGGCCACCGGCGGCAGATTCACCGCCTTGACCGTGATGGTCACGGTGGCCTCGTTGCTATCGAGATCGCCGTCGCTCACCGTGTAGGTGAAGGAGTCAGTTCCGGTGAAGCCGGGATCGGGGGCATAGTAAACACGGCCGTCTCTTCCAAGCGACACATTCCCATTGGAGGGTGGTGATACCACGGTGGGAACCAAAACGTGGCGTTCCGGATCGCTGTCGTTGTCGAGCAAGCCCGGCGGGTTGACCAGCAATGGCAGGTCCTGCGTCGTGCTGTAGGAGTTGTTATTGGCCACCGGCGGTAAGTTGGTGGGCTCCACCGTGATGGTGACCGTCGCCTCGTTGCTGTCGTCCTTACCGTCGTTGGCCTTGTAGGTGAACGTGTCCGTTCCGCTGAAACCGGGATTGGGCGCATAAAACACGACCCCGGATTCCAGCAGCGCGAACGTGCCGTTGGCCGGCGGGGTGACCAGCACGGCCTTCAGCTTGTTGCCATCGGCATCGGTGTCGTTGGCCAGCACGCCGGGGTCCTGCACCATGGATGAATCCTGCGGCACCGAGTATTTGTCGTTGTTAGCCACAGGGGCCTGGTTGACCGCGTGAATCGAAATTTTCACGGTAGCGACGCCACTGTCGGCTTTGCCGTCGTTGGCTTTGTAGGTGAAGGAGTCGGTTCCAACAAAGCCCGGGTTCGGGTTGTAGGCGAACCCCCCTTCGGAAAGGAGCGCGATAAGGGTGCCGTTTGCCGGGTCCGTCACCTTGACGGCTTTCAGGTAATCGTAGTCGGCGTCCGTGTCGTTAGCGAGCAGTCCGGGCGC
This sequence comes from Woeseiaceae bacterium, assembly GCA_037386205.1. Lineage (GTDB taxonomy): Bacteria > Pseudomonadota > Gammaproteobacteria > Steroidobacterales > Woeseiaceae > UBA1847. The sequence continues at coordinate 1,584 of JARRMH010000302.1, forward strand.
ATCGATCACCAGGCTGGTTCCCTCGGCGCCTGAATACAGGTCGTCGTTGGCCACCGGGGCCGTGTTTGAACTGTGCACTTGAATTCCGATGCTTGTGGTGCTGGACGAACTTCCGTCGCTTGCCGCGTACTCGAAGACATCCCATCCGCTGTACGTGCCCGAAGCGGGCGGGTTGTAGAAAAACGAGCCGTCGGAGAGAAGGTTGATTGTCCCGCCCCCGGGCGATCCGGTTGAGGAGCCGACAAGCACCACCGTTAGTGGATCGCCATCGGGGTCATAGTCATTGACCAGAACGCCGGGCGCCGTGACTACCAGCTGTTGATCACTGTGCGCTCGGTAATCGTCCTGATGCACTCGGGGTGCAGCCGCCCAGGCCGCCTGAGCGGTTGCAAGCAGGAAAACACCTGCAAGAACCGATGCAGGGATACGGATACGCGCGTTGAAACAATTTTGATTCATGGAGTGATCACCGGAAACAGGACAAAACCCTATGGGCCAAAAAGAACGGGATGAGCGGGCTCGCGCCGTTCTCAGAAAAATCTGCAACAAACGATGCTAGGCTGAAGCCCATCGCTCAACAATCCGGATTCTTCACGTTTGACAACCGGACCCCGCCTCCGCGCGAGCGAAATCCCTGCTGTTTCCGGCCCGGCGCAGGTTCATACCGGTCGCATTCAAACGTCTACCTCCGTGATAAACTACAATCACCCTAGGGGGCGTGTTCAAATCAAGCAGGGTCAACGCGTTTGATCATCCGATCCGAGTTCCATACGAAAGACATCGAGTTTGTCGAAGCCCGGCACCAGGAAGAGTACGGCTGGCACAGCCGCGTGCTGTTGAAAAGGGAGTCATTCGGGTACTCGATCCGCACCTGGAAGAGCGGCGATGTGGTCATTGGCTCCGTAGAGTGCGCCGTCGACGAGGTGGTCCGGGCCTGTGTACCGCGCTCCACGGTGTTGATACACCTGCCGCAGGATCACGCCAACCGGTATCGCATCGGGCGACAGTCGCTGACCGCCATGGCGGACCGCGCCGTCCTGTTGCCATCCAACCACGAATACACGCTGAAATCGATGTACGGCCGCAAGCTCGGTCTGAGCGTCAACGCCGAACTGTTGGTTGCCGAACTTGAAAAGCACCGGTCGGGTCGCCGAGGACACACCCTGATCAAACCACATGAAATCCGGCTGACGATGCCGGCGCGCGGACGCCTGTTCGCACTGTACCGGCGCTTCCGCTTGCTGGCAGACGCAGCGCCAGACCCTGGCCACGACCGGGCCGTTCAGCTCCTGAATACCGAGCTTGCCGCCTGGTGCGCCGAGCGCATCCTGGAAAATGAGGGCTGCCAGCCGTTGAGCCCTCGAAACCGGATGCGCGCGGACCAGATCGTCGACTGGATCGATCGACACCTGGCCGAACCGATCAGCGTGGATCGCCTGGCCGAACTCTCCGGAATTCGCGACGGCGGGCTCAACAAGATCGTAAAGGCGGCACGGGGCATGGCGCCGATGGAGCTCGTACAGAGCCGCCGCCTGGCCGCCGCCCAGCGGATGCTGCGAAGCGCCGACGAGGACACCCTGGTCACGCGGGTCGCGCTGGACTGCGGCTTCAGCCACCTGGGGCGGTTTGCTTCCGCCTACCGCCACGCCTTCGGCGAGGCGCCCTGCGACACGCTGAAACGCGCTCGCAGTAAGGACTGAACTGCCGGACCGCGGTGACCGGTACCGGGGTTGCCCGGCTCAGTGGTTCTCGGGGTCCAGCACGAACGATTCGAACCGCTGCGCCACCGGCGACATCTGCTTGTCGCTGCGCCGCACCAGGTACCAGAACCGCTTGAGCGGGAAATGCGCCACGTCGAGCTCGACGAGGCTGCCGGTCTTCAGCTCGAGGGCAACCGTGTGACGGGACACGATCCCCAGGCCCAGCCCGGCCTGGACGGTCTGCTTGATCGCCTCGTTGCTCGTCATTTCCAGTGAAATCTGGATCGGGACGCCCTTTTTCTCGAAAAACCGCATGATCGCGGCCCGCGTCCCGGAGCCCGGTTCGCGAAACACGAAGGTCTGCTG
>JARRMH010000303.1:0-3630 GCA_037386205.1 Woeseiaceae bacterium
GTGAGATCGTTGCAGCGCAGTCCGTCCGGCGGCTGCACAACGACGGACGACTCGTCCCGGTGCTGCCCCGATGAACCAGGCACTGCAGGATCTCTTCAGTGCCGGCACGCCTGCTGCCGGGGACGTCGACGCCTTCCTGTCATCGACGCAATTTCCTCTCGTCGACGGCAGCGACGTGACATTCGTTTTCCGTGGCGCAGCCGATGAGGTGTTCCTGCGGTGCTTCATATCCGGACTCGATGCAGCGCAGCCATTCCAGGCCCTCGGCGAGTCGGACCTGTGGGTGACGACGATCGAACTGCCGAGGGGCTCTCGTATCGAGTACAAGTTCGAGGTCGTCAGGAACGGTCATCGCGAGCTGATTACGGATCCGCTCAATGGAGTCCTCGCCAAAGACCCCTTCGGCGCCAACTCGGTCTGCCAGGGTTACGGCTACGAACGACCCGTATGGACACTGGAACAGGAGCATGTCCGCCGGGGATCCCTCGAGGAAATGAGTGTCCAGAGTACGGCATTCGGCGATACGCGCTCCGTCAGAATCTACGTGCCGGCGCGGTTCCGGCGGAACCGGCGCTATCCGCTGCTGGTCGCGCACGATGGCAGTGACTACCTGCATTATTCGTCGCTGAAGACCGTCCTGGACAATCTGATACACGCCCTCGAAATCCCGGCGATGATAGTCGCACTGACGGATTCGCCGGATCGACTGACGGAATACGCGGGGGATGAGCGTCACGCGGTATTTCTTGCGGACGAATTGCTTCCGGCCGTGGCCGAGCGGTATCCACTTGTCGATGAACCACGGGCACGCGGTTTACTCGGCGCCAGTTTCGGCGGCGTCGCTTCGCTGCACGCCGCCTGGCGTAGCCCCGGCCTGTTCGGCCGCCTCCTGTTGCAGTCCTGGTCCTATGCGTTCAGCGACATCGGGCGTCATCGGCGCGGCGCTATTTTCGACCCGGTCGTAAGCTTCATGAACGACTTTTACGCGCAGCCCGGGCGCCCGTCCGACCGAATCTATGTCAGTTGTGGTATCTATGAGTCGTTGATCTATGAGAATCGCTCCCTCGTGCCACGGCTCCAGGCACAGGGGATCGACGTCCGATTCGAAGAAGCCCGTGACGCGCACAACTGGGAGAACTGGCGGGACCGCCTGCGCAACGGTCTTTCCTGGCTGTTCCCCGGCCCACTCTGGATGGTCTATGATTGAGGGCCGTAGCGCACTGGTTCGTTCAGCCCACGAATAGACAATACCTATGGCGACACGAACGCGACACATCGGGCTCTCGCTGGGCGCCGATATCTGCTGGCCGATCTGCTATGAGGCGTTGCTCGATCGTCTCGATCTGGCGATCGATCTCGGCGGCGAGACTCAGTCGTTCGCAGTCGAGCGCATCGGCATCGAACCGTTCGACCTGCGCCAGCCCTGCAAGTACGACGTGGTGATCGACCGGCTCACGCACTGGTACAGCACGTCGCGTGAGTGGATCAAGAAATCGATCCTGAGCGACGACCTCTATGTCTACAACAACCCGTGGTCCATCCAGGCCATGGAGAAGCACACCACTTACTGCGCGATGATGCGGCTCGGTTTTCCGGTGCCCGAGACCTGGCTGGTGCCGCCGAAGTCCTATGTGGAATCGCCGGATCTCATGCCGACGCTGAGACGTTACGCACGGCTCTTCGATCTCGGCGAGATCGGCGAGAAGATCGGCTACCCGTTGTTCATGAAGCCCTATGACGGCGGCGCCTGGGTCGGTGTGACTTCGATCCGGGACCGTGAGGCACTACATGAGGCATACAACCAGAGCGGCATCCGCCTCATGCACCTGCAGAAAGCCGTCGCCCCGTTCGATGTCTTCGTGCGATGCGTTGGTCTGGGCCCGCAGTGGCGCTTCGTGAACTACGATCCGTCCGCACCGCTGCACGACCGCTACCAAATGGATCGCGACTTCCTCGATGACGCGGACCAGCAATCGCTTTCGAAGATGACCATGGTCATCAACGCATTCTTCGGCTGGGACTTCAACTCTTGCGAAGCACTGCGCTCAGGCGGCACCTGGCATCCGATCGACTTCGCGAATGCCTGCCCGGATTCGCAAGTCACGTCCCTCCACTATCACTTCCCGTGGCTGATCAAGGCGAATCTGCGCTGGTCGATCTTCTGCGCCGCGACGGATCGCTCGATGCACGCCAATCTGAACTGGTCCGACTATTTCCGCATAGCCGCCAGGGACCTGCCATTCGAGGACAAGCTCGACGAATACGCCAGGCTCGCTCTGGCCTACTTCGAGCAGGAACGATTCACCGAGTTTTGCGATACGCACCTTGCCCATCTCGACGAGGTTGCCGATGAATTCTTCGCATCGGACGTGGCGCATGACGCCGTCCTGCAGAAGGTAGCGGCGTTGTATCCCGAACACGAGGTCGAGGAATACACGGAGATGTTCTGGCAGCGGATCCAGACCTACCGCGAACACAACACGCCCTGACCATGAAGAAGGACGTCACGCGCTGGTATACGCAGCGGCTGCGACAGGAAGTGCAGCTCGTGCGCTGGGGGCATTTCGGCACGCCGGTACTTCTGTTCCCGACCGCAGGCGGCGACGCTGAGGAGGTGGAGCGCTTCCACCTGGTCCGCGTGCTCGAGCCGCTCATCGATGCCGGGCGTATCAAGGTCTACTCCACCGACAGCATCGCGGGTCGTACATGGTTCTCGGCGGAACACTCGGCCGAATACTGCTCGCGTGTGCAGAATCTGTTCGATGAATTCATCTACGAGGAAGTAACGCCTGCGATACGCCGGGACTGTGACTCGGCCGACATCGAGATCATAACGGCAGGCGCGTCGATCGGGGCTTTCAATGCGGTGGCAACGGTATGCCGCCATCCGGATGCCTACCGGATGGCGATCGGAATGAGCGGCACCTACGATTTGTCGAAATACCTCGAAGGCCGAATGTATCCCGATTTCCATTTCTCCTCCCCGCTCCACTACCTCCCGGAGCTCGAAGGCCCGCAGCTCGAACGCCTGCGTATGCGGTTCATCCTGCTGCCGACCGGCCAGGGTGACTACGAGGATGTCGGGGAGTCGTGGCGCATGGCGCAGACCCTGGGCGCCAAGAGAGTGCCGAACCGCGTCGACCCCTGGGGAACACAGTGGCACCATGACTGGGTCACGTGGCGCGAAATGCTGCCGAAGTATCTGGCGGAGTTCGCCTAGGCGGCGAACAGGTGCAGTCCGGAGGCCACCGCATCGGCCATCTCGAGGGTCTGGTCGAGTTCCGGGTGGCGCAACATGATGAATCCGTCGGAGACGAGCGTCCTCAGCCAGTCACGCCGCGGTGCGCCTGGTGGCAGCAGTGTATTCCAGACGACCCATTCTCCGAAGCGACGCTGCAACTCGTCCGCGCCCTCGACATGCGTTATCCGTCCGATACCTTGCGCGCGTTTATAAATCGTGGCGACGTTATAGTGGCGTTCTATATCGGCATCGAGCCGACCTTGCGTCATTGCCGAGGCCCACGCGCGAAACACATCGAAGTCGCAGGCGAATTTCATCTGGTCTACCTGGTGTGCTCCGGGCGGACGAGCTCCGATCTCACCAAAAACGACCTCGCCGTCGGCCTTTCT
>JARRMH010000304.1:0-4454 GCA_037386205.1 Woeseiaceae bacterium
TGCCGAGGCATTTCTCGATCGCGCCGATGTAGTCCATGAGCTCGACCGGCTGCTGGTTGCCGATATTGTAGAGCCGGTACGGCGCGCGGCTCGTGCCCGGGTCCGGGTTCGCCGGGTCCCAGTCCTCGTTCGGCGTCGCCGTGTGATCGGAGGTGCGGATCACGCCCTCGACGATGTCGTCGATGTAGGTGAAATCACGCTTGTGATGGCCGTAGTTGAAGACGTCGATCGGCTTGCCTTCGAGGATTGCCCGCGTGAACAGGAACAGCGCCATGTCCGGGCGACCCCAGGGACCGTACACGGTGAAGAACCGGAGGCCTGTCGTCGGCAGCTCGTAGAGATTCGAATAGGTGTGCGCCATCAGCTCGTTGGCCTTCTTGGTCGCACCGTAGAGTGCCAACGGATGATCGACGTTCTGGTGGATCGAGAACGGCATGGTCGTATTGGCGCCGTAGACCGAGCTCGACGAGGCGTAGGTCAGGTGCTCGACCTCGTTGTGGCGGCAGCCCTCGAGGATGTGCAGCGTACCGACGATGTTGCTGTCGATGTAGGAATGCGGGTTCTCAATCGAGTAGCGCACGCCGGCCTGCGCCGCGAGGTGGATGACCTTGTCGAAACTCTCCTTCGCGAACAGGCTTTCCATCGCCTCGCGGTCGGTAGTAGTCGTTGAAGTTGTCGAGGCCGACAACCGTGTCGCCGCGCTCGAGCAGCTGCCGCGAGGTATGAAAGCCGATGAAGCCGGCCGCCCCGGTAACGAGAATTTTCACAATCTGTCGTCCACTTCGTCAGGTGAGAGCACGTACTTGATGTCGTAGACCACGGCGTTGTCCCGGCCGTAGGCGCGAATGCCTTTTGCGCCGAGCGCCTGGAACAGGCGCGACCAGGTCGATGCCGTACTCGGCCTTCGCTTCCGCTGCGTCGACCCACGGGTCGTGTACGTCGACCGTGCCCCCGTAGGAGGCGAGTTCCGAGACGACGTCGACGACCTTGGTATTCCGGACGTCGGGGCAGTTCTCCTTGAACGTCAGGCCGAGAACCAGGATGCGTGCCGCGCCCGGCTGCAGCCCCTTGGCAATCATCAGCTTGATGGTCTGCGATGCGACATAAATCGGCATGTTGTCGTTGATGCGGCGTCCCGCGAGGATCATTTGCGGATGAAAGCCGAGTTGCTCCGCCTTGTAGGTCAGGTAGTAAGGGTCGATGCCGATGCAATGGCCGCCCACGAGGCCGGGACGAAACGGCAGGAAGTTCCACTTCGTTCCGGCGGCCTCGAGCACCTCTTCCGTGTCGATGCCGACGCGCTCGAAGATCATCGCGAGCTCGTTGATCAGCGCGATGTTGACGTCGCGCTGCGTGTTCTCGATGACCTTGGCGGCCTCGGCGACCTTGATGCTGGAAGCCTTGTGCGTGCCCGCCGTGATGATCGATGCGTAGACGTCGTCAACGTACTGCGCGACCTCGGGCGTCGACCCGGACGTCACCTTGGCGATGGTCGGCAGGCGGTGCTCCTTGTCGCCGGGGTTGATGCGCTCGGGGCTGTAGCCGACGAAGAAATCCTCGTTCATCTTCAGGCCCGACCCCTTTTCCAGCAGCGGCACGCAGAATTCCTCGGTGCAGCCGGGGTACACGGTCGACTCGTAGACGACGATGTCGCCCTTCTTCAGCACCGTGCCGAGCGTGGTGCTCGCACCGCGCAGGGGCGTCAGCAGCGGACGATGACCGTCGCCAATCGGGGTCGGCACGGTCACGATGTAGAAGTTGCAGTCGCGAATCGCCTCGACGTCGCTCGTGAAGGAAAGGTGTGTCGCCGCGGCGAGCTCCTCGTCGGAACACTCGAGCGTCGCGTCATGCCCGCTCTCGAGCTGCGCGACGCGCTCGGCCTTGATGTCGAAACCGACCGTGGGGTACTTGCGACCGAACTCGACGGCCAGCGGCAACCCCACGTAGCCCAGCCCGATCACACCGATTTTTATGTTCTTCATGTCAAAGGTGGACACCTGACCCTCCAGACGATCGCCAAATGGTGTCAGTCACCTATTTATCGGCAAGATAATTAGGTGACTGACACCGAATTTTCAGGAGCTTATGTATCACATTGGTATTCCGATTTCGCGGTACGAGGTCTCACCGATACCTGCCGCCTGCGTCGCATATCGAGACTTTGATGCCAGACTCCTCGAGGCGGAAAAACAGGTGACTGACACCTTTTGTCAGCCGAGGTACCAGAGGGCGAGCAGGCCCGTGACGCTCATCGTGATCGTGTACGGGAACGCCATGATGACCATGCGCCCGTACGACAGGCGAATCAGCGGCGCCAGCGCCGAGGTCAGCAGGAACAGGAACGCAGCCTGGCCGTTCGGCGTCGCGACCGACGGGATGTTCGTGCCCGTGTTGATCGCCACTGCCAGCGCATCGAACTGGTCGCGCGTGATGGCCCCGTCCGCGAACATCTGGGCGACTTCGCCGATGTAGACGGTCGCCACGAAAACGTTGTCACTGATCATCGAGAGTACGCCGTTGGCGAGGTAGAACAACGCCTCCTGCGTCTTGCCCTCGAAGCTCATGACCCAGTGGATGACCGGGGAAAACAGGTGCTGGTTATGAATAACGGCGACGATCGCAAAGAACACGACCAGCAGCGCCGTGAACGGCAGGGCCTCTTCGAAGGCATGGCCGAGACGATGCTCCTCGGTGACCCCGTTGAACGCTGTCGACAGCACGATGACGAGCAGGCCGACGATGCCGGGCTCGGCCAGGTGCGTAGCGAGCACGATCACGAGGATCACGCCGACAATCGCCTGCACGATGATGGTGCTCGTTTCTTCCTTGGTCCGCTTCGCGGTCGTGTCGGCATCGAAGGTCTCCAGCACCTCCCGGACTTTCGGCGACAACTGCGCACCGTAGCCGAATAGCTTGGTCAATTCGAGGAAGATGCAGGTCAGCAGGCCGACCACGAGCACGGGCATCGAGATGTGCGCCATCTTCAGGAAGAACGTGACGAACTCCCAGTCCATGATCTCGGCGATCAGCAGGTTCTGCGGCTCACCGACCAGCGTCGTCACGCCGCCGAGCGCGGTACCGACCGCCCCGTGCATCATCAGGCTGCGCAGGAACGCCCGAAAACTGTCGAGGTCCTCGCGGTGCAGCTCGACCACCTGGTCGTCGGTTGTCGGGTCGTGATCGTGATCGAATTTCTTGCCCGACGCGACCTTGTGGTAGACGGAGTAGAAACCGACGGCGACCGTGATGATCACGGCCGTCACCGTCAGGGCGTCGAGGAAGGCCGAGAGAAAGGCCGCCGCGACCGAGAACATCAGCGACAGCAATACCTTGGTGCGCACGCCGAGCAGGATTTTCGTGAACGTGAACAGCAGCATCTCGCGCAGGAAATAGATGCCGGCCACCATGAACATCAGCAGCAGGATGACGGGGAAATTGAGTTCGGCCTCGTGGAAAACCATCTCCGGCGTTGCCATGCCGAGAATGATCGCCTCGACCGCCAGCAGGCCGCCCGGCTGCAGCGGGTAGCACTTGAGCGCCATCGCCAGCGTGAAGATGAACTCGAGAACGAGCGCCCACCCGGCGAGAAACGGATTGAAGCTGTAGAGGATCGGGTTGAGGATCAGGAACCCGATGATGGTCATCTTGTACCAGTCCGGCGAGTTGCCTAGAAAATTGTTGCGGAAGCCCTCCGCCAACGTATGAGCCATCTGGTGTCAGTCCTTTTTTTCTGGCTTGCCCTTCCCCCGGGCGCAGAACGGGTGATTCTAGTCAATATCCCAGACGCACGCACCGGATTCGCGCATCTTCCCGAGCAGGGCTTCGTGTGCGGCGATTTCGTCGGCCGTCGGTTCGACCACGGTGAGTTCCCAAGCCGGCGCCGTGACCTCCTCGGTATGAAGCGGTATGTCGCTGATATGTTGGGATTTATCTGCGTCCTGATCGGCGTCGTCGTCATCCAGCAGCAGGCTCGACTGGCCGCCGGTCATCGCAAGGTAGACGAGCGCCAGGAGTTCGGAGTCGATCAGGGCGCCGTGCACGTCGCGTTTCGAGGCATCGACCTCGTAACGCTTGCACAGCGCATCGAGGCTGTTGCGCTGCCCGGGATGCAGTTCGCGCGCGAGCGCCAGCGTGTCGAGCACTTTGCAGTGGTCGGTAATCCTCGGCTGCGGATGCTTCATCAGCTCGAGCTCGTGGTCGAGGAACCCGACGTCGAAATCGGCGTTGTGGATGATCAGCTCGCCGTCGCGGATGAAATCGAGAAAGTCGTCGACGATCTCGGCAAAGCGCGGCTCGGTCTCGAGCTGCTCGCGGCTGATGCCATGGATGGCGACGGCCCCTTCGTCGATGTCGCGTTCGGGATTCAGGAAGCGGTGAAATTCGCGCCCGGTCAGGCGGCGGTTGACCATCTCGAGGCAGCCGATCTCGATGATGCGGTGCCCCTGGGCCGTCGA
>JARRMH010000305.1:0-3617 GCA_037386205.1 Woeseiaceae bacterium
TACCGCGTTCACGACCGGCACGAGCTGGGGCACGATGGCGATCCTGATGCCGCTGATTATCCCGCTGTCGTGGGCAGTCATGAGTGTCAACGACATGGCGGCTGTGGGCGACATGCATATCCTGTACTCGTCGGTTGCCTGCACGCTGGCCGGCGCGGTCTGGGGTGACCACTGCTCGCCGATCTCCGACACGACGGTTCTCTCGTCAGTGGCGAGCGGGTGCGACCACATCGAGCACGTTCGCACCCAGCTGCCCTATGCGCTGCTTGTGGGCATCGTCGCGCTCGTGATCGGCACCATACCGGGCGGGTTCGGCCTGCCGCCGTGGATCTCATTGCTGGCCGGTGTCGCCGTCATGGCCGTCGTCCTCAAGGCGCTCGGTCGCAAGACGGAAGCCGAACATGACGCCTAGGCCCGTGGTCGGCATCCCGGCGGATCGCCGCATCCACGGCGGGCATCCGTTTCACCAGGTCGGCGAAAAATACGTCCGCGCTGTGACCGACTGTGTCCACGGTATTCCGCTGGCGATTCCCGTGCTTGCCGAGCACCTGGACATCGACGAACTTCTGCGGCTCTGCGACGGTATCCTGTTCACTGGCAGCCCCTCCGACATCGAGCCGCATCATTACGCCGGGGCGCCGAGTGCGCCCGGCACGCTGCACGATCCGGACCGTGATGCGCTGACCCTGCCGCTGGCCCGCCGTGCCCTTGAAACCGGTGTCCCCGTGTTTGCGATCTGCCGAGGCTTCCAGGAGCTCAACGTCGCGCTGGGAGGATCCCTGCACCAGAAGGTCGCCGATGTGCCGGGCTTTCATTCGCACAAGGAAAACCCGGACGACCCGCTCGAGAAACAGTACGGGCCGTCCCACGACGTCGTGCTCGCCGAAGACGGCTTCCTGCGGTCGCTGACCCGGCATGCGACCGTCCTCGTAAATTCCCTGCACGGGCAGGGGAATGCGCAGCTCGCCGCGGGCCTCGTCGTCGAGGCGACCGCGGATGACGGACTCGTCGAGGCATTCCGCGTCGACGATGCGCCCGGCTTCAATCTCGCCGTGCAGTGGCACCCCGAGTGGCGGGCTGCCGCAAATGAGTTTTCAGTGGCAATGTTCAGGGCGTTCGGCGATGCATGCCGCGAACGGGCCGCACAACGGCAGGTGTAACGTGAATGACAACGATGTATTCCGTAGCTGGTTTGCCGAGGGCAACATAGAAGACGTCGAGGCGTTCGTTCCCGACATGGCGGGCTCGGCGCGCGGCAAAGTCGTGCCGGCCGGCAAGTTCGGCGGCGGCGAGATGAAGATGCCCGAGAGCGTTTTCGCGCAGACCGTATCGGGTTCCTACGTGAAGGACCCGGACAATGTCGAGGATCGCGATATGTTGCTGGCCCCCGATCCGCACACGTTGCGCCCCGTGCCGTGGGCCGCGGATCCCACCGCGTCCGTTTTCGTTGACTGCTATCACCGGGACGGCTCGGCAGTGGGCAAGTCGCCCCGCGCGTTACTGCGCAATGTCCTTGGCAAGTACGAGGCCCGCGGCTGGATACCGGTCGTGGCTCCCGAGGTCGAATTTTATCTGCTGAGCCCGCATTCGGACCCCAACGAGGAGGCCGAGCCGCCCGAGGGTCGGCTGGGGTGGACCGAGGGCGCCAAGCAGCCCTACAGCATCGACACGATGAACGACTTCGATCCGTTCATCAATGACGTCTATGCATTCTGCGAGGCACAGGGCATCAATATCGATACCGTTTCGCAGGAGATGGGCCCCGCCCAGTTTGAACTCAACTTCCTGCACGGCAATGCCGTCGACCTGGCCGACCAGGTGTTCCTGTTCAAGCGGACCGTGCGCGAGGCTGCGATCCGTCACAAGATGCACGCGACGTTCCTGGCCAAGCCCATGCAGGGCGACGCGGGCAGTGCCCTGCACCTGCATCAGAGCGTTGTCGACAAGCAGGGCAGGAATATCTTCTCGACGGCCGCCGGCGAACCGAGCGAGCTGTTTTATGGTTTCCTCGGCGGGCTGCAGCGTTACCTGAATGAGGCCCTGTTGATGTTTGCACCCTACGTCAATTCCTATCGGCGCTTCGTCAACCCCGATTCCTCGCCCGTCAATCTCGCGTGGGCGGTCGATAATCGCACGGTCGGGCTGCGCGTCCCCGACGGTGAACCCGATGCGCGCCGGATCGAGAACCGAATCGCCGGGGCGGACGTGAACCCGTATCTCGTGATCGCGGCGTCGCTCGCGTGCGGCTATCTCGGCATGGTGGAGGGCATCGCGCCAACCGCCGCGACCGAAGGAAGCGCCTATGGCCAGGACTTCGGCCTGCACAAGCACATTTACGCCGCGGTCGATGCGCTGAGGGAGTCGGATGCGATGCGCGCCATGCTGGGCCATTCCTTCGTCGATCTCTATACCGCGCTCAAGGATGCGGAATACCAGGAATTCCAGGAGATCATCACGCCCTGGGAGCGTGAGATCCTGATGTTCAATGTTTAGTGGGTGATCTATGGCAGTCAAAGAGAATCGGAGCCGCGAAGACTGGCAGGAACTGGACAGGCAGCACCACCTGCATCCGTTCACGGACCACAAGGATTTGCACAGCAAGCGCTCGCGCATTATCACGCGCGCCGAGGGGGTCTACATCTATGACGCGGACGGCAGCCGCATTCTCGATGGCATGTCCGGCTTGTGGTGCGTGAACGCGGGCTACGGACGGCAGGAGATCGTCGACGCCGCGGCCGAGCAGATGAAGGAACTGCCGTACTACAACAACTTTTTCCAGTGCGCACATCCGCCGTCGATAGAACTGGCGGCAATGCTCGAAGAAGTGAGCCAGCCACAATTTAACCGCGTCTTCTTCACAGGCTCGGGGTCCGAATCCAACGATACGATCGTGCGCATGGTGCGCACGTTCTGGGACCTGATGGGCGAGCCCGGGCGACACACGATCATCAGTCGGACCAACGCGTACCATGGCTCCACCGTTGCCGCTGCAAGCCTCGGCGGGATGAAGCCGATGCACAAACAAAGCGGCCTGCCGATCCCGGGAATCGTGCACGTCGAACAGCCCTACTGGTTCGGCTCTGATCGCAGCCTGTCACCGGACGAGTTCGGTCAGGTCGCTGCGCGGGCGATCGAGGAAAAAATTCTCGAGGTCGGGCCGGAGCGGGTGGCCGCATTCATCGGCGAGCCGATCCAGGGAGCGGGCGGGGTGATCATCCCGCCCCACAGCTACTGGCCGGAAGTGCAGCGTATCTGCGATCAGTACGGCATCCTGCTGATCTCGGACGAGGTCATTACGGGTTTCGGTCGCCTCGGTGAGTGGTTCGGCGCGGACTATTTCGGTACGCGTCCGGATTTGATGCCGTTTGCCAAGGGTGTCACCTCCGGTTACCTGCCCCTCGGCGGCGTGCTGGTCGGTGATCGCGTCGCCAACGTGCTTATCGAGAAAGCCGGCGAGTTCGCGCACGGCTATACGTATTCGGGGCATCCAGCGGCCTGTGCCGTTGCAATCGCCAATCTGAAAATTCTGCAACGGGAGAAGCTGGTCGAGCGCGTGCGCGATGATATCGGCCCGTACCTGCAGGCCCGTTGGCATGCGCTGGCCGAGCACCCGCTCG
>JARRMH010000306.1:0-5064 GCA_037386205.1 Woeseiaceae bacterium
GACGTTGCAGGTCGTGATGTTCTTCCAGGGAGCGGCGGTTCTCGCGGTCCTTTGCGAGGGCCTCGTTGATGCGATCGAGCAGGTCATACTCGCGAAACGGCTTGCGAATGAAATCCACTGCGCCGCGCCGCATCGCCTCAACCGCCATCGGAATGTCGCCGTGGCCGGTGATAAAGATGATCGGCAAATCCGATCCCATTTCGATCAACTTCATCTGCAGATCGAGACCGGTCATCCGCGGCATGCGAATATCGAGGACGAGGCACCCGCGTCGCGAACTATCGTAATAGTCGAGAAAGTCGTAGGCGGAATCGAAGAGTTCGTGCTCCTGCTCAACCGTATCCAGCAACAGGCTGAGCCCGTCGCGGACACCCTCGTCATCGTCGACGACGAAAACTGTCTGCCTAATATCCATCGCAGTTCTCTTCATTGGCTGCAGGCAGCGTGAAGGAGAACGTCGCCCCGCCAGCGTCATTGTTGTAAAAATCGATACTGCCGCCGTGCGCCCTGACAATCGCCTGACTGATCGACAGACCCATCCCCATGCCTGTCTTCTTCGTCGTCGAGAAAGGCGTAAATAGCCTGTCGACGCGATTTTCGGGGATGCCGCAACCGCGATCGCTGACCACCACTTCGACGGCGTCTTCTCCCTGCTTTCGGGTGCGTATCGCCACGGACCGCAGGCTCGCGTCTCCCTTCGCTATCGTCGCTTCCATGGCGTTGCGCAGCAGATTCAGGGCAACCTGCTGGATCTGTACGGCGTCCACGGAAACGGGCGGAAGTCCGCGCCCCCGGTCGAACTCGATCTGGATATCGTGGATGCGCGCCTCGGATTCGGCGAGCCGAACTGCACTCCCGATCAGTTCGTCGGGATCAATGATTTCCCTGGTATTCTCACCCTGCCGAGCCATCGTCTGCATGCGCTCTACGACGTCGGCAGCGCGCAGAGCATGCTCGTTGAGCTTGGTACAGACCTCACCCATCTTTTCCAGGTTGCCAGTGTCTATAAGGCGTCTGCCGGCCTGCGCAAACAGCGAAATGGCAGTCAGCGGCTGGTTGATTTCGTGGGCGATGCCGGCCGCCATTTCGCCCAGGGTGCTCAATCTCGATACATGAGCGATTCGTTCGCGGTGCTGTCGTGCTTCCTCCTCGGCGCGTTTTTGTGCCGTAATGTCGCGACTCTCGGTGACGAGGAAGACCACGCGCCCGGGCTTGCCCATAATCGGCCTGATAGAGAAGTCCAGCGTGGCCAGCTGACCCCTCCCACAGGTGCAGGTGGCTTCAAAGCGCTCGGCCCCGCCGTTCCCCGCCCTGGTTATGGCGTCGCGCATGCGCAACTGCAGTTCCCGCGAGTGACGCCACCACGGCGCATCCCAAAACTTGCAGCCGATGACCTCGTTTCGGGCCGAGCCTGCGATCTCGAGCGACTTCTCGTTCGCCTCGAGAATGGTGCCATCGGGATGGAGGATCGTGGCGAGTTGATACTGTTGCTCAAAGACAGCGCGAAACCGCCTTTCGATTGCTCGCAGTGTGTCCTCGGCTGCTTTCTGATCCGAGATATCGCGGACGATGCCGGCGAAGTGTTTCTCGCCGTTGACCCGAATCTCGCTGGCAGCCAGGTAGATGGGAAACACCGACCCGTCCTTGCGCTGTGCGGACAACTCGCGACTCTGGCCGACGATACTGGCCTCGCCTGTCAGTGCATAGTGTTCGAGGTATTTCGCATGTTCGCTGCGATAAGGCTCCGGCACCAGGGACTGAACATTCCGGCCCCGAAGCTCCCCTGCCTCGTAACCGAACATCTTCTCCGCGGCCTTGTTGGCCGACTCTATCCGGCCTCGCGAATCGAGCGTAATGATGCCTTCGGCCGCCGTCTCCACGATCGCGCTCGAATACGCCTGGGAGCGCGCCAGGGCGGCTTCCTGCTTGCGGTGTTCGAGTTCCGCTGAGACGCGCACGGCGGCCATCGACACGAGTGCCGCCGCCATCTCCGGATCCGCAAGCGGCCGCGTGCCGAAGACGCAGACCTGGCCGATGCGCTTGCCATCATGGTCCACGATCGGGCTGCCGACGAAACTGTCACAGCCGTAGCCGAGGCTTGCCTTTTCCATCGCATAACGCGACGCAAGTTCGCAGTCGACGATATGAACACCGTCGCGGATGACAGCCTCGCATGGAGTCCCGCGAATCCTGTACTCCCGCACAGGGCCACGTCCATTGTCCTCCCAGGAGGCGATCGTGCGAGACCGGGTTGGATCGATAATCTCGGTCACGTAGGCGCGGCGCGCACCCAGGATCTTTGCAAGATTGCCGAGCAACCGATGCAATAGTTCGTCGGTCGTGGCCCCGGGAACGACAGTGGCAAGTTCACGTACCTGTTGTGACGGCCTCAGGTTTTCGGCGGTCGCCCCCAAATTACAGCCCCGTACTCGCGCATGGCGTCTAAAAAAAGCGGTGTCGCCATGTTACGTCAGTACCGACAACTGCCCAATTGCGGCCAGCCACATCGCACTAGGGGGTGCCACGTAAGAGCGGGCCGGCGCCGCGGGGAGGGGGTCAGAGGCGGTGCCGGCCCGGGTTCGCGTCCGCTCCGAAAAGTTGAGACGCGATTTCTGGTAGGTCGAATGCGGCGGTGAATTAGTGCTTGCCGCCACGCTTCCTGCCGCCCGTACCTGCGTTCTTGCTGCGCTGCCGCGTCGACGACCGGGTTGCCGTATCGGTCCGCAGCTGCCGCTGCTCCTTCACACGCGTCGTGGTCTTCGTCGCAGTGCCGGGGCCGGAATCGGCATGAATCTTTTGCTGCGCACGGACCCTCGAATTGGTCATCGTGCCATCCATCTGTTTCGTCTGCGCCTTTTTGGCCTGCGCGTTGCCGGACTGCACTTTCGCACGTGTGGCCGTCGTATCTTCAGAGGCAAACCGATTGACGCTCTCCGAACCGTCGCCGTACTTGACGAAATCACGAAATGCTTCGTTGTCGTCTGCTTCCTTGGTCTCAATACGCGTGTTGTGAATGTCGTTCGGCATATTGGCCCACCCTTCGCCGTTCTTGCTGTTGTGATCAGCGAGTACTGGCGTGGCCGTAAATGCGATCGTCGTGGCGACACCGATTGCCAGTAATTTTGCTTTCATGGTTGCGCTCCGTTCGTTGTTCATGCTCAAAGAACGTAGGAGCAGGCCCGGCGTTGACGCCAGCGGGATAGGTATTTACCGATACGCTGCCGGGAGTGGAGCCAACCTCAGGAGCCGGACTGGTCATCGACGATGTTGCCGGTCTGCAAGATTGCAGCGGCATCGAGGTCTTCGGCATCCATCATCGCCGCGATGCGCAACAGCGATGACTTCAGCATCTGCTGCTCCCAGTCGGCGAGCTTGCGATATTTCCGCAGAAACTCTGCCTGGAAGGGTTCCGGGGCCGATTCGAGCTTGGACCGTCCGGTGTCAGTCAGGCACACGTTAACCACGCGCTTGTCCGTGCTCGACTTTTCCCGGCGGACGAATCCGGCGCGCTCGAGCCGGTCGATGATGCGTGTCACGGTCGCCTGCGACACGACGATGTGACGGGCCAGTGTGCTGGTCGACGGCGTCCCCTCCTTGGCGATCGCCTGCCGCCCAGCGCCTCCCTGAGCGGACCCAGCCACGGGTCGTAGTGTCGCCAGTACTCGAGACCGCTGCGGTTGATCGGTTGGCGCACCTGCTCCGAGCTCGGTGTACGGATGTTGCGCTCCGTGCGATGGAACTCGAGGCAGGATTGCTCGAACGGGAGGCCGCAGAAATCGAGGATGCGGCGCACCTCGGTTTCCAGATCGTCGACGACGTCCTCGTGCTGAACCCGCAGCACGAAACCCGGCAGTACGGCATCCCAGTGGTCCATGAGTTGCACGTAGTCCCGGTAATACTGCCCGATATCTTCGAGGTCGTACGTGAATTCCTGGCCCTCCGCGAACAACTGCCTGTAGCCGCTGAAGCAACAGGCCAAGGGGTGGCGCCGCGCATCGATGACCCTGGCATTCGGCAGGATCAGTTTAATCAGGCCGAGGTGGCGGAAATTGTTTGGCATCTTGTCGATGAAAAACGGCGCATCCTGCCTGTGAATGCGTGTGTCCCGGATGAATTCGGTGCCGTATTCCAGGCACTGCTCTGTGGAAAGTTCGGCCAGGTTTTCCGGGTACGGGCGCGAGTCGCCGTGACGTCCCATGCGGCGCAGCCGTTGCGACAAGGACAGGATATTGGGCAACTCGAGCGTTCCGTCCACCTGGCTGTGCGATGAGAGAATCTGTTCGAGCAGCGTCGAGCCGGCCCGGGGCAGACCGACAATGAAAACGGGATCCGGCGCCTCGTTGCCGTAACTCTCGCGCTCCGCGAAGAAGTCTGCGGTGCAAACCTCGCGCTGCGCTGCGAGATCCTCGCTCATCTGGTCGGCATCGTAGCGGCTCTGCGACTTCTTGAGCCGGTTACCCTTCTCGTAATAATAGAACGACGTCTCATATTCACCGGCATCTTCGAATGCCTTGCCCAGCGCGAAATCGAGATAGACGCGATCCATGAACGGCAGGTTACTGCTCCGCTCCTGCGCCTGCATGGCCTCGACCTCCGCATCGTCGAACGTATAAACCTTGAGATTGGCAAGCGAGTAATAGGCTTCTCCATGCCCGGGAGAGCTTGCCAGTGCCGCCTTGTAGGCCTCGACCGCCGCCGCGTAATTACCGCTCGTCTTGAGGGCATTCCCGCGGGACGTCAGCGTGACCGGGTCGTTCGGCACTTTTTCGAGGACCTGATCGAAAATATCCAGCGCCGTCTCGAAATCGCCGGTCTGCATGTTTTCGATCGCGTACAGCGACAGGAATTGTGGGTTTTCCGCATCCGAATCCAGCAAATGCTTTGCTTCCTCGAGCGCGCGCTGGAATTTCTGACGCTTGCGCAAGACCTGGACGTAGTCGATGCGCGCCCCGACATTGTCGGGCTCGATCCTGACCGCCCGTTCGAGCAGGAACTCCGCATCGTCGAGCACGCCCAGGCGCATGCCGATATCGGCCAGCAGGCGCATGCCCTCGACGTGGTGCG
>JARRMH010000307.1:0-8889 GCA_037386205.1 Woeseiaceae bacterium
GCGCGACCGCAGCACGATGCCGGCTCACGACTTCGAGGCCGACGAAGCGCTCGAGGAGGGCGTACAGATCAACTGGCTGAGCACGATCAAGGAGATCGACAGGTCGACGTTCAAGGTCGAGGTCATGGAGCTCGATGAGAACAACAAGCCACAGCCGACCGGCCGGTTCGAGGAACTGGACGCCGACGCGCTGATACTCGCGCTCGGTCAGGACACCGACACCAAGTTCCTCGAATCCGTGCCGGGCATCGAGTTCGAGTGGGACCACACGGTCATCGTCGATGACAACATGATGACCGGCCATCCGGGGATATTCGCGGGCGGCGACATGGTACCGAGCGAACGCTCGGTGACGATCGCGGTCGGCCATGGCAAGCATGCCGCGCGGCACATCGATGCTTTCCTTAACGGCACGAAGTACGTACGGGCGCCGCGCCACGACATCGTCGGCCCCGAGAAGCTGCATCTTTGGTATCGCACGGATGCGCCGCAGGTCGAGCAGGAGCGCCTGCCGGTCGAACGGCGCAGCCAGGGTTTCGACGAGGTGCTCAAGAGCCTCACCGAGGCCGAGGCACTGTTCGAGGCCCGGCGGTGCCTGTCCTGCGGCAACTGCTTCGAATGCGATGGTTGCTTTGGCGCCTGTCCCCAGGGAGCGATCATCAAGCTGGGGCCGGGCAAGAGGTACAAGTTCGATTTCGATCTCTGCACGGGCTGCGCCGTCTGCTACGAGCAGTGTCCTTGCCACGCCATCGAGATGATTGACGAACCGGCCGCGGAAGAGAAACCGTAATGACAGAAGAACGCGCCCTCGAAGGCAACGAGGCGGTCGCACGTGTCGCGTATGCCGTCAGCGAGATTTGCTCGATCTACCCGATCACGCCGTCATCCGCAATGGCGGAACTGGCGGACGTGTGGTCGTCACAGCGTCACAAAAACATCTGGGGACAGGTGCCGGACATTATCGAGATGCAGAGCGAGGGCGGGGCGGCCGGCACGGCCCATGGCGCCCTGCAGACGGGCGCCCTGACGACGACGTTCACGGCCTCGCAGGGCCTGATGCTGATGCTGCCCAACATGTACAAGATCGCGGGCGAACTCACGTCGACCGTGTTTCACGTGGCAGCGCGATCGCTGGCCGCGCAGGCGCTGTCGATTTTCGGCGATCACCAGGACGTTATGGCGGCGCGCACGACGGGATTCGCGCTGCTGGCCTCGTCCTCGGTCCAGGCCGCACAGGATCTCGCGCTGATCGCACACTCGGCGACGCTCAAGTCGCGCATCCCGTTCATCCATTTCTTCGACGGTTTCCGCACGTCGCACGAGGTCGACAAGATCAAGCTCGTCAGCGAGGACGAGATGCGCGTCATGATCGATGACAATCTCGTCTTCGAGCACCGGCAACGGGCGCTCAACCCCGATAACCCGTTTATCCGGGGCACGGCCCAGAATCCGGACGTCTATTTCCAGGGACGCGAGACCGTCAACCGCTTTTACGAGGCAACGCCCGATATCGTGCAGGACGCGATGCAGCGCTTCGGCATCCTGACCGGTCGCGAATACGAGATTTTCGATTACTTCGGCGATCCGGAGGCCGAACGGGTGATCGTGCTGATGGGTTCGGCGGCAGAGACCGTGGTCGAAACCATCAACGCGCTGCCCGAGAAAGGCATCGGTATGGTCAATGTACGGCTCTACCGCCCGTTTTCCGGCAAACACCTGCTGGACGCGTTACCCGCCTCGGTCAGGTCGATCGCCGTGCTGGACCGGACCAAGGAACCGGGTGCCAGCGGCGAGCCGCTGTACCAGGACGTCGTTACGGCGCTCGCTGAAGCGCGTGCCGCGGGACGCCTTGCCGATGTGCCGCGCGTTGTCGGCGGCCGCTATGGCCTGTCGTCCAAGGAGTTCACGCCGGCGATGGTCAAGTCCGTGTTCGACGAGCTGAAGAAGGACGCGCCGAAAAACCACTTCACGGTCGGGATCCGGGACGACGTCACCCACACGAGTCTCGACTACGATCCGTCGTTCCAGATCGAAGGCGACGACGTCACGCGCGCACTGTTCTTCGGGCTCGGCGCCGATGGCACGGTCGGGGCCAACAAGAACTCGATCAAGATCATCGGCGAGAACACCGATCTGCATTGCCAGGGCTATTTCGTGTACGACTCGAAGAAGTCGGGCTCGCGCACCGTGTCGCATCTGCGCTTCGGTCCCGAGCCGATCCACGCCCCGGGATGCGGCTGACGGCTCGGTGTTCCTGCTCAACAGTCCCTATGGCCCCGACGAGGTCTGGGACCAGTTACCACGGCCGGTGCAGCAGATCATCATCGATCGCAACATCGAGTTCTACGTCATCGATGCGAGCAAGGTGGCGCGTGACGTCGGCATGGGCAAACGGATCAATACGATCATGCAGGCATGCTTTTTCGCCCTGTCCGGCGTGTTGCCGCGCGACGAGGCCATTGCCCAGATCAAGAAAGCGATCGAGAAGTCGTATCAGCGCAAGGGGCAGGACGTCGTCGAGAAGAACTACCGGGCCGTTGACGCCGCGGTCGATCACCTGCACCAGGTCGATGTGCCGGCGGCGGCCACGAGCGAACGTTTGCTCGAAGCCGTGGTACCCGAAAGCGCGCCGGAATTCGTCCGCGAAGTGACGGCCGCGATGATGCGCGGGCATGGCGATGACCTGCCGGTCAGCAAGATGCCGATCGACGGTACCTACCCGAGTGCGACCTCGCAGTTCGAGAAAAGCAACGTGTCGGACATCGTGCCGGAATGGGATGCGGATCTCTGCATCCAGTGCGGCAACTGCTCGTTCGTCTGCCCGCACAGCGTGATCCGCGCCAAGTTCTATCACGAGAGCTCGCTGGAGGAGGCGCCGGAAGGTTTCCCGTCGGCGCCGATCACGGCCCGCGGCTTCCCGGAGACCCGGTACTCGCTGCAGGTCTATGTCGAGGACTGCACCGGCTGCAACCTGTGCGTCAACGCCTGCCCGGTACGCGACCCGGAAGACGCCGACCGGCGCGCCATCAATATGACCGACAAGCGGCCGATCCTCGCCCGGGAACAGGAGAACATCGAGTTCTTCGAATCGCTGGGCTGGAATGATCGTGCGAGTGTCGATTTCTCATCCGTGCGCGGTGCCCAGTTCCTGCAGCCGCTGTTCGAATTCTCGGGTGCCTGCGCCGGTTGCGGCGAGACGCCGTACGTGCGCCTGCTGTCGCAGCTGTTCGGGCCGCGCCTGCTCGTCGCCAACGCGACGGGGTGCTCGTCGATTTACGGCGGCAACCTGCCGACGACGCCGTGGGCCCGGAACGAGGAGGGCCGCGGGCCGGCCTGGTCGAACTCCCTGTTCGAGGACAACGCCGAATTCGGCCTCGGCATGCGCATCGCTGCAGACCATCACATGACCCTTGCCAAGGAACTCGTGACCGAGCTGCGCGACGAGATCGGCCACGAACTCGCCGACCACCTCGTGCACGCGGGCCAGCGTGTGGGCAGCGAGATCCGGCGGCAACGACGCCGGGTGCGGACGCTGCGCAAGCGCCTCGAGGAGATGACGGCGCGGCGCGAACACCCGAAGGCGACGGCGCTGCTGTCGATTGTCGATCACCTGATCCGCCGCAGTATCTGGCTGGTCGGTGGAGACGGCTGGGCCTACGACATCGGCTCCGGCGGGCTCGACCACGTCATGGCGAGCGGTCGCAACGTCAACGTGCTCGTCATGGACACCGAGGTCTACTCGAACACGGGAGGCCAGATGTCCAAGGCGACGCCGCTCGGCGCCTCGGCGAAATTCGCGGCTGCCGGCAAGCGCATCGGCAAGAAGGACCTGGCGCTGCAAATGATATCCAGCGGTAACGTCTATGTTGCCCAGGTCGCGATGGGAGCCAACCCGCAGCAGACCCTGCTGGCGATGCGGGAGGCCGAAGAATACAACGGGCCGTCGCTGATACTCGCCTACAGCCACTGCATTGCGCACGGTTACGACCTCCAGTTCGGCCTGCGCCAGCAACAGCTTGCCGTCGCCAGCGGTTACTGGCCGCTGATCCGATACAACCCGGCACTGCGGGCGGCGGGACTAAAGCCGTTCGTGCTCGATTCACCGCGACCCAATGTGCCGTTGCAGGACTATGCCTACAACGAGAACCGCTACGCCGTGTTGCGCAAGACCCATCCCGACGAGGCCGAGCGCCTGATGAAGCTGGCGCAGGAGACCGTCAACCGGCGCTGGTCGACGTACGAGTACCTCTCGCAGCAGGGTGCCGGCGAGTTCGAACACGCCGGATAGGCTACAATCGGCCGGGTAGCGCTTTGCAAGGAGGCTCGGGGTGGCCGATCGACGCGAATTCCTGAAGGCTGTCGGCGTGACGACGCTGGCCGCCGCATTTCCGGCTGTACGTGCAGAATCGCGCATGGCAATGCGCGCGATCCCGGGCACGGACGAATCCTTGTCCGCCGTCGCACTCGGTAATTCACAGGCGTTTCGCCAGGGCGACGAGGAAACGAGCCGGCGTCTTCTCAATATCTACTTCGAACGCGGCGGCCGCTACGTCGACTGCAGCGGCGACGGGGCGCTGCTCGTCGGTCGCCTGGCCCGCGAACTGGGGTTTGGCGTGGATGCCTTCCTCGGCGCCTATTTCAGCGCCGAACGCGCCGCCGAGTCGCGCCGGGCGGCGCAGGCACTTCTCGAGGCCACCGGCAAGCGCAAACTCGATCTCATGCATACGTATCCCGAAGACGGCGTGCCGCACTGGGACAACCTGCGGCGCTTCAAGGACGAGGGCCTCACGCGCTACATCGGGCTGGCCCGCCATCGTCCCGAATTCTACGACATGATGATCAAGGTCATGGAGACCGGGACGCTCGACTTTCTGCAGGTCAACCTGTCGCCAATCGAGACGGAGGCCGAGGAACGCATCCTGCCCATGGCTCTCGAGGCGGGTGTCGCTGTGACGATCAACCGCCCGTTCATGAACGGCGAGTATTTCTCGATCGTCAAGGACAAACCGTTGCCCGGGTGGGCAAAGGAATTCGATTGCGAAAGCTGGGCGCAGTTCTCGCTCAAGTACGTGCTGTCGCACCCGGCGGTTACGTCGGTCCTGACCGAAACGGCCAATCCGCGGCATGCCGTCGACAATCTCGGCGCCGGGTCGGGGCGTCTCCCCGACAACACCACGCGCGTACGGATGCGCGACCTGATTCGCAGTTTCGTTTAAGGAGAGCTCATGGACCTCAACCCAGTGTCGATCGAGATCAGCAACACCGAGTCGATCCCCGGCAAGACAATCGTGGAATTCTACGGCGTCGTGCCGCGACATCATGGCGGGTCTCAAGAATTTTGTCGGCGGCGAACTCGCAGGCTACACCGAGCTGTTGCAGGACTCGCGCAAGGAGGCAACGGACCGGATGGTCGAGCAGGCTCGCTCGATGGGCGCCAACGCAGTCGTCAATGTGCGCTTCGCGACGAGTTCGATCGCGCAGGGAGCTGCAGAACTGTTTGCCTATGGAACGGCCGTCCGGGTCCGCTGATGGACGGGGCGACCCTGCACCGGATCGGCTTGTTCATCCAGTACGCCTGGCCGCTGCTGCTGCTCCTCTCGACCTACGTGATCGGGACCATTATCGAGAAGCGTCATTTCAGCAGTATTCGCCAGCGTGAGCAGGATTGCATAGCGATGCCCGTCGTATCGTTCGACACGATGCCGGACGACTGGCAGGCGGGCGCATCGACCCTGGTGACGGGCAGCATCGTCATTTCCCTCGACTATTTCAAACGGGTCGTCGCCGGCTTGCGCGCCCTCTTCGGTGGCCGCATCAAGACCTACGAACCGCTGCTCGACCGGGCGCGGCGGGAGGCGGTGCTGCGCATGATCGAGGACGCGCAGAGCCAGGGTTTCGATGCCGTATTCAACGTGCGGCTTCAAACATCACGGCTCGCGAACTCGTGGGGCGAAGGCAACAGCGTCGCAGGCGTCGAGATGCTGGCGTTCGGCACGGCGGTAAAACTCGGTTCGGGACTGGCACCAGGCCCGGAGCGTTCTTGAAGCACGTCCCCCGACAGCCCCGCGACGGCGTCAACGTCAGTACCACGCATCCTTTGGCGGAGGCCGGTACGCTCATCGCCGGCCTGGCCGCCTTGTTCGTTGTTTTCGTCCTGCTGACCGTGTTCCTGGTCGAAGTCGTGCTCTATTTCGTGCCCGCGGAGAAGGAGGCCGACCTGTTCTCGAGCTGGCTGCCGGACGATCTCGAAACGGTCTCTCCGGACGACGAGCGTCTCGTAGCGACCCAGGCGCTGGTCGACGGGCTGGCACTGCTCTGGCCGGAGTCGCCGTACGAGTTTCGCGTCGAAATTGATAACTCCGACGTGGCCAATGCGCTGGCGTTTCCAGGCGGATTGATCGTGGTCACGCGCGGTCTGCTGGACGACGCGGAGACGGAAAACGAGCTGGCTTTCGTGTTGGGCCACGAACTCGGGCACTATCACAACCGCGATCACATCCGGGCACTCGGTCGCGGTGCCGTGCTGGCGCTGTTCTTCGCTGTGACGACACGGTCCGATGTGTCCGGGCTGGGACTGAATGTCGGCGACCTGACCCTGCGCAGTTTCGGCCGCAAGCAGGAACTGGCAGCCGATGAATTCGGGCTCGCGCTCGTCAACCAGCATTACGGTCACGTGCGGGATGCGTGGCGCATGTTTGAGCGCTGGCAGGAAGAGAGCGGCTCACCATCAAATGCCGGCGCAATCGCAGCGTACACGTCGACACATCCGCAAACTGCGGACCGGATTCGGCGGCTCGAGCAACTCGCCATGCGGGAAGGCTGGCTGCTCGATGGGCCGGTCACTGCACTGGCCTGGTAATGGAGACGACGTGTATGCCGACGTGCAGAGACACCTCGATCCGCGTTCATAAAAACAGATACTTAGCTTGTATTCCTGAGCTAATGTGTCAGACTTATCTCCCGTAATGACGAAGCCGACCGACACCGTTACGGGTATCCAGCATCGCAAGCCCCGCACTGGGGAGCGCAATCGCGGCTCGATCGATGCGATCCAGACCAAGTTCGCGGTCGGCGTCCAGAATCTCGAGCCATCCAGCTACCTCGACCAACTCCAGGCAAACATCGACGAGCTTCCGGATGCGACCGGGGCCGATGCCGCTTTCATCGCCCTGATTGACGATGAGGGCAAAGAGATCGAAACGGTCCTCGAATCCGCGAGCGGCTTCGCGCAGTGCAAGCCAGTCCAGCTCGCCGGGGAGAAGCTCGCCGACTGGCCTTGGCTGTGCAGCCGGCTCGGCCATCTTCGTGTGGTGGAGGTTGCCGACACGCTGAGTGGCCCGAAAGTGGCACGCGATGACCTCGAACGCCTGAACGAGCTGCATATCGGGGCGGCCCTGATCATCGGTATTGCCGTGCATGGCGAGATCGCCGGCTTTTTGGCCATCGTCAACGAACGCCCTGTCGATAGCTGGGACGCCAACCTGCACCTGTTGATGAAACTGTTCGGCTCGGCGCTGGCCTCTGGGCTCGAACGTGTGCGCGACCGGCAAATTCTCGAAGAACTCGAGGAACGCAATGCGCTCATTGCGATGACTGCGAACGACGGCATCTGGGATTTCGACGGTGAGACCAAGCGCACCAACCTGTCGCGTCGCTGGAAGATCATGCTCGGTTACGAAGTCGACGACGAGAATGTGAAGCTCGACTGGTACAGGCTCGTTCATCCCGACGACATTGCACGCGTGCAGACCCGCATGCGCGAGCATCTCGAGGGCAAGTTGCCGTTCTTCGAGTCGGTGCACCGGATGCGGCACCAGAGCGGCGAATGGCGCTGGATGAAGAGCCGCGCCAAGGGCGTGGTCGATGATAACGGCCGCCTGATCAGGCTGCTCGGCGTCGAGGTCGACATTACCGAGCGCAAACTGTATGAGGACGCCCTGTTCCGCGAGAAAGAGAGCGCTCAGATTACGCTGCGGTCGATCGGCGATGGCGTCATCACGACGGACTCGAAATGCAACGTCGAGTACATCAATCCCGTGGCCGAAGAACAGACCGGCTGGAAGGTCGATGATGCCAGCGGCCGGCCCCTCGACGAGATATTCCGGGGATTCCACGAGGAAACCTGCGAGCCGCTCGAGAACCCGCTGGCCGTGTCCATGCGGCGCGATCGCGCCATCAAGTCGGTGCGGCCGACCCTGTTGATTCGCCGCGACGGCAACGAGCTTTACATCGAGAGCACGGCGTCACCGATACGCGACGGCAAAGGCACCGTGACGGGCGGGGTGCTCGTATTCCATGATGTCACGGAGTCGCGCGATCTGAATCGTCGTCTCAGCTATCACGCGAGCCACGATGTCCTGACCGGACTCGTGAATCGTGCGGAATTCGAAAGCCGGGTCGAGCGGGCGCTCAAGAGCGCCAAGGCGCGCGAGACCTCCTATGCGCTGCTGTATCTCGACCTCGACCAGTTCAAGATCGTCAACGACTCCTGTGGCCACAGTGCCGGCGACGCGTTGCTCGGCCAGCTCGGCACGCTGCTGAAGTCCAAGATCCGCTGGCGCGATACGCTGGCGCGCCTCGGCGGCGACGAATTTGGCGTGTTGCTCGAAAGCTGCACGCTCGACGAGGCGATGAAGTCCGCGGAGACGCTTCGCATGGCCATCGGCGACTACAAGTTCGTCTGGGAAGAGCGAGCGTTCCGGCTCGGCGCGAGTATCGGCGTCGTGCCGATCACGGCCGACAACGAGAACGTGGCCGCACTGCTGACCGCCGCCGTCAGTGCCTGCGCGGCCGCGATGGAAGCCGGACGCAACCGCATCCACAGTTTCCAGGAGAACGATATCGATTTGATGCGCCGACGCCGTGAGACGCAGTGGGCGGCGCGCATTA
>JARRMH010000308.1:0-3575 GCA_037386205.1 Woeseiaceae bacterium
GGTGAAAGCCGGCGTCTTCACGATCACCAAACTGATCGTCTACATCTTCGGCGTCGACTATCTGTTCGCCACACCGAGCGCTTCCTGGCTGCTCTATGCGGCAGCCTTCACGATCGTTACGGCGAGCATCGTCGCGCTCCGGCAGACCAACATCAAGCGTCTGCTGGCCTACTCGACCGTGTCCCAGCTCTCCTACATCGTGATGGCGGCCGACATCCTCAAGCCACTCGCCGAAGTGGGCGCCGCGATCCACATGGTGGCGCACGCCTTCGGCAAGATCACCCTGTTCTTTGCGGCCGGGGCGATTTATACGGCTTCCAAGAAGACCGAGGTCCCGCAGCTCGCCGGCATCGGGCGTCGCATGCCCTGGACGATGGCCGCATTCACCATCGGCGCCCTGAGCATGATCGGCGTGCCGCCGACGGGCGGATTCGTCTCGAAGTGGTACATCCTGGCGGGCGCGTTCCAGGCGGATAATTTCGTCGCCCTCTTCACGCTGATCGCGAGTACCGCCCTGAATGCGCTGTACTTCCTGCCGATCATCTATCTGGCCTGGTTCGGCAAGGAGCCGGCGGGGGCGAAGGAACATGGTGAGGCGCCCTTCCCGGCCGTACTGGCCCTGACCATCACCGCCGGTCTCACGCTGTTGTTCTTCTTCTTCAACGGCCCGGTCATCACACTCGAACGCCAACTCATCGAGGTGTGGAAATGAACAGGCAAATGCAACGGGACCACTGGCTGGCGCGTCCCGAAAACGTCAAGCGTTTGTGGCGCGGGTTCTGGGTCGTCCTGGCCCTGACCGTCGTGGCGCAATTCGTCATCCCCATCAAGGGGCACTTCGGCATCGACGGCTGGTTCGGCTTCGGCGCCGTTTACGGCTTCCTGTCCTGTCTGGCCATGGTGCTGGTCGCGAAGGTGCTGGGCTTCCTGCTGAAGCGCGACGAGGACTACTACACGAAGGGCGGCTATATGGAGGAGACGGGAGTGGCAGATGATTGAGTTCCTGCCACCGGCGCTGATCCTGATCGCGGCCGCGATACTCATCGGCCCGACCCGGGGGCACCTGCGCTCGGCGATCGTGCTACTGGCGCCTCTCGCCACGCTGTGGGCCATCTGGCAGGTTCCCGACGGCGTCGTCACGACGGTGGGCTTCCTCGACTATCAGATCCAACCGGTCGAGGGCAGCGAGCTGCGGCGCCTGTTCGCCACCATATTCGCCATCATGGCTTTCGCCGGCGGTCTGTTCGCCTTTCGGCAGGCGCGCTGGTACGAACTCGCGTCGGCCTTTGCGTACGCTGCCGGTGCCGTCGGCGTGAGTTTCGCCGGCGATCTGATCACGCTTTTCCTGTTCTGGGAACTGATGGCGCTGTTCTCCACCGTGATCGTGTGGTGCGGCGGCACGCCGGCGGCGCGGGCGGCCGGCATCCGTTACGCCGTGATGCACCTGCTGGGCGGCGTCATCCTGAAGGTCGGTATCGAGGGCACGGTGGTGCACACCGGTTCCATCGACATCCAACCTCTCCTGGCGACCAATTTCGATACCTGGATGATGCTGATCGGTATCCTGATCAACGCGGCGGCGCCGCCGGTCTCCGCATGGCTGGCGGACGCCTACCCGGAGTCGAGCCCCACCGGATCGGTGTTCCTGTCGGCCTTCACGACCAAGACGGCCGTACTCGCCCTGATCCTGCTGTTCCCCGGCGAGCCGGTGCTGATCTGGGTGGGCCTGTACATGGTGATGTACGGCATCATCTACGCCCTGCTCGAGAACGACGCCCGGCGCATCCTCGCCTACTCGATCGTCAACCAGGTCGGATTCATGGTCTGCGCGATCGGGATAGGGACGCAGATGGCGCTGAACGGGGCCGCCGCCCATGCTTTCGCGCACATCATCTACAAGGCGCTGCTGTTCATGAGCGCGGGTGTCGTCGTGTATCGGACGGGCAAGAGCAAGTGCACCGATCTCGGCGGTCTGTTCCGCACCATGCCGCTCACCACGGTGTGCGGCATCATCGGCGCGCTGGCCATCTCCAGTTTCCCGCTCACGTCCGGCTTCACCACCAAGTCGCTGATATCGGAAGCGGCCGCGAACGAGCACCTGGTCGTGGTCTGGTATCTTTTGGCCGCGGCTTCGGCCGGCGTCTTCCTGCACGCGGGCATCAAATTTCCCTGGTTCGTCTTCTTCCAGAAAGATTCCGGGCTGCGCCCGCCTGATCCGCCAGCCAGTCTGCGTTACGCGATGTGGCTTTTTTCGTTTCTCTGTATTGCGATTGGCCTCTATCCGTATCCCCTGTATGCAATCCTTCCATACCCGGTCGACTACCAGCCGTACACGATTGATCACCTGGCGACCCAGTTCCAGGTATTGCTGTTTGCGGGCTTTGCGTTCTTTGTGATGCTGAAACAGATGCGCCGCACGCTGACGATCAGTCTCGACTTCGACTGGTTCTATCGCAAGTTTCTCAAGGAGATCGGTAACGAGTTCACGCTGCGCACCAGTGCTGCGCGTGAGGAGCGTGAGCAGCAGGTCCGGATTGCACTCCATCGTCTCATTGATAACCTCTACAGGCATCACGGCCCACAGGGCATGCTGGCCCGCGCCTGGCCGACCGGCAGCATGGTCATCTGGGTCGCAGTCCTGCTCGGGCTTTCCCTGGCGCTGTATTACATCTGAGCCTATCCAGATATAAAAAGGGAAGGGGGCTTCCGCCCCCTTTGACAGCTACCGAACAAGTGGCTTTCAGAATCAGCCCGGTCGGCGGTTAGAAGCAGTTGATCAGAACCGGAACCACGGCTTGCCAAGGAACAGATAGATACCGTTGTTGCCGCCTTCGGCATGACCGTAACCGAGAAAGACCGGGCCGATGACCGTATCCACGCCGAGAAAGAGGCTGCCGGCGAAGATACTGCTGTCGATGCTGATGTCATCCCGGTTTCGCCAGACCCCTCCTAGTTCGGCTGTTGCGCCAACGTAGGTATCGACGAAGCCGGTATCGAAATCGTACATGTAGGCGCCACGCAACAAGCCTGCATGCTGTCCGGCAAACTGATCCTCACTGAAGCCTGACAGTCTTGCGAATCCACCAAGCGTGAAGAGGTTCTGCAAGGGGGCATCATCATTCGGGGTGCCTTCGTAGTAGGCCAGTGCGCTGAAGATATGTCTGCCACTCTTGCCTGCACGCATTGCAGAAAAACCATACTGCTCGAAATCGCTATCAGCACCCAGGTCGGTCCGTGACACCCGGCCGTAGGCGAAAGCACGCCATCCTCTTGAGGGAAAAGCGACATTGTCCAGAGTGTCGACTGCCAGCCTGAGTTCGAGTTCTCCTGTATCGAAGTCCAGTTCTTGCTGTCCGAAACTTCCAGCAGTACGGGTTGCATCGCCCTTGAAGCGTTGATAGGCAAGGGAGAGTCTTCCCCAGTTACCCAGGTTCCTTCCGCCAGCCAGGCGCAAACCGGTTTGATCGACCTCGTAATCCGCCAGTGCGGAGCTCGAAAAGTAATTGTCATAGATTCGCACATTTCGGGATATCCAGCCGGCTCCGGCATTGACATACCAGGATCCCTGAGGGTCG
>JARRMH010000309.1:0-7057 GCA_037386205.1 Woeseiaceae bacterium
ACCGACGACATCGACTTCGTCGCTCGGGTCGAGGCGGCCGAGGTCGTGAACCGGCTGGAGGCCGCGGGGTTCTCGTGTGAGGTTCTCAAGGGGAACATCCTCGACGGTGACATCGCCTGGCGTCAGCATGAGCTGGGTCACACGCCCGGCCCCAACTGGCCCTGGTTCCTCGACTTTGCGGCGGCGCGTTTCGACCACAAGTCGGAGTAAGACATGGTCCGGATTACCCTGATCGGCCCCGGCGCGATAGGCGCACTCGTTGCCGCGAGGCTCTGCCGCAACCCGGATAACGAAGTGACGGTAGCCGCCCGCACGGCGGTCGGGAAGCTTACTATCGAGTCGGATGGAGCGTCGCTCGACGCCGATCCCGTCGTCCTGACCGATCCCGGCGAGGCGCAGCCTGCCGACTGGGTCCTCGTCGCAACCAAGGCCTATGATTCGCCGCATGCAGCGGAGTGGTTTGCGACAACCGCGGATGACCAAACCCGGGTCGCCGTGCTGCAGAACGGCGTGACTCACGTCGATCGGTTTTCGCAGTGGATACCGCGCGAGCGCATCCTGCCCGTCATCGTCGATTGCCCGAGCGAGCGCATCGGCGCGGGACGAATCCGCCAACGCGGACCGGCGCTGCTGACGGTGCCGTCGGGCGATCTCGGGGCAGCGTTCGCCCGTCTGTTCGTCGCTACGGGAATCGAGTGCCGGACGACAGACGACTTCGTCACGGCCGCCTGGTGGAAGCTGTGCCTGAACGCGGCCGGTGTCATCAACGCCCTGCTACTGCAACCCGCGCGGATCGCGCATGACGAACTGGCGAACCGCCTGATGCGGCATATCATCAACGAGGCGGCTGCCGTGGGCAGGGCCGAGGGCGCAAAACTGGCGCCCGACATCGCCGACGAATTGATCGGCATTTATCGCCGCCATCCCCCGGACTCGGTCAACTCGTTGCATGCCGACTTCGCGGCGGGGAGACCGACGGAGATTGACCTGCGCAACGGCGTGGTCGTGGAACTCGGCAAGCGCCACGGCATCCGGACACCCTATAACGAGATGGCGGTCACGCTGCTGAAGCTCGCAGAGGAATAAGATCATGCGCCCAGGAAATGCGCTCCCATTAACGGCTTTGTTGTCGCTATTCGCAGGCGGCCCGGCCGTCGCGGAACCCGCCTACACCATCGACACTGTCGTCAACACCTTTGACGAAGACGCAGTGGAGCCGACGAAGGTCGGCTACCAGTACTGGTTTGCCGACAAGGACTTCGCCGACGGCAAGACACTCAAGCTGAGCGTCGTCAAACCCCGCGCCGCCACCCACGCCCCGCACACGCACGACGAAGACGAGTTCTTCTTTGTTCTCGAAGGAACGGCCGAATTCCACCTGGACGGCGAAACCAGGACCGGCGGGCCAATGACGAGTTTCTATTGCCCCTCGGGCGTGGCGCACGGAATCCGGAACATCGGCGATACCGAGCTCAAGTACCTCGTCATCAAGAAGTATATCCTCGACGACTGATCCCGGCCCTGTCATCCCGCCAGGCGACACATCATTCCGCTTCCCGGTAGCCCGGCCCCTTGACGAAGCGACCCGGGGTCGCGCCAGTGTGCTCGCCGTTCGACAACACGGGCACGCCGTTCACGATCACGTGCTGCACACCTGTCGAGTACTGGTGTGGATCAGCAAACGTCGCATGATCGCGGATCGTGTCCGGATTGAAGACCACGACATCCGCGAAATATCCTTCCCGTAGCATGCCGCGCTGCTTCAGCTTCAGGTTCTTCGCCGGCAGGCTCGTCAGGCGGCGGATCGCCTCTTGCAGCGTGATCACGCGTTCGTCGCGCACATACTTGCCGAGCAGCCGCGCAAATGTGCCGTACGCCCGCGGGTGGGAATTCGACAACAGGAACTTGCCCTCCGGTGCCAGCGACCCCGCGTCCGAACAGAAGGTCATCCAGGGTTGCGCGATCTTCTTCTCAAGATTTTCTTCGGACATGATGAAGTAGATCGTGGCAACTCGGCTGCCATCCTCGACGACGAGGTCCATCATCGTCGTGGCGGGAGACGTCCCGCGCATCGCGGCGACCTCGGCGAGTGTCTTGCCGGTCAGGTATTTGAGTTGCGGGTTCCTGAAGCCGACGAGCAGCACATTCTCCGGGCCGCCGGCCGCGAGAAACAGGTTTTCCCATTCGTCCGAGGGCGTCACGATCTCTTTTTCGAGCCGCGCGCGGATTTCAGGATCCTGCAGGCGCTCGGCCCAGGCCGCGTAGCCACCCTCCTGTACCCATGGCGGCATGGACGCATCGAGGCCGGTCGCTCCGGCCGTGTACGTGTACATGTTCGCCGTGATATCGAGTCCGTCGGCCCGCGCAAGCTCGATGTTACGAAACACCGTGTCGAGCTTGTCGAAATTCTCCGCGCCCGCCGCTTTGAGGTGGTAAATCTCTGCCCCGATACCGGCTGCTCTCGCAATCGAGATCAATTCGTCCACGGTCTCCACGAGTTGAGAGCCCTCGCTGCGAACGTGCGAGATGTAGCGCCCACCGTATTCCGCCGCCACTTCTGACAGCGCGATCAGCTCGGGCGTTTCGGCGTAGAACGCCGGGGCGTAGATCAGGGACGATCCGACACCGAGAGCGCCCTCCTCCATCGCCACCCGGACGAGCTCGCGCATGCGCCGGAGCTCATCCTCGGTGGGCGCCCTGTCCTCAAAGCCGAGCTCGTGAATGCGCACGGTCGATGCGCCGACGAAGGACGCGACGTTCGTCGAGATGCCCTTGTCCTCGAGGTACTGCAGGTACTCGCCGAGTGTCGTCCAGCTGACGTCGTAGCGGATGTCGCCTTGCCGTCTGACAGCCTCCGCCTTCATGGCCTCGTTGAGCGGGCCCATGCTCCAGCCTTCACCCATTACTTCGAGCGTTACACCCTGGCGGATATCGCTCTGCGAGCGGCCGTCCTCGATCAACGAATCTGTTGCCCAACTGAGCATATTGATGAACCCCGGCGAGACGGCCAGTCCGGTTGCATCGATGGTTCGCCCGGCGATGCCCAGATCCCGGCCGATCGCCACAATGCGGTCGCCGGAGATGGCGATGTCGGCCACGTACGGATCGTCGCCAAGACCGTCATAGACCTCGCCGTTGGCGATCAGGAGGTCGAATTCGGGCGCGCTCGTTGCTCCTTGGCCGGAACAAGCCGCAAGGGTGAACACGAGGAAGAGAAGGAGAACATGTCTTGTCACCGTTGCATATCCCGCGCTGAGCGTGTTGCCTAGTTTGCCTGACGGCGCGTAGACTTGCGCGACTTTTCCGGCACGTGTGAGCGAGTCCATTGGCGTTGTTCCAGCCTCAGTTCAGTCGGCGCACGATGGTCGAACTCGTGCGGCTTGCCCTGCCGATGGTCGTGTCGCAAGGCACGTTCGCCGTGATGATCTTCACGGATCGCTATTTCATGTCGCAGATCGACCCGGAGCACATGGCGGCCGCGCTGGGCGGCGGCGTGGCGTCGTTCTTTTCGTTCTGTTTTTTTGTCGGCCTGATCAGCTACTCGGGTGAAATCGAGAAATGCCCGAAGGTCGTGACCCAGGGCATGGTCATGACGCTGATCAGTGCCCCGTTCCTGACGCTGATCACGTTCCTCGTCGCCGGCATCTTCGAAAGCATGGGACATGACCCGGGACAGGTCGAACTCGAGCGGACCTACTACCTGATCCTGATGTCCGGGGTGCTCGTGACGCTGGCCAAGGTCTGCATCTCGTCCTACTTCGCGGGCATTGGTCGCACCTATGTCGTGATGATCTGTGATGTTTTCGGACTCGTCGTCAACGTACCGCTGTGCTACGCGATGGCCTTCGGCAAGTTCGGGTTTCCGGCACTCGGCATCGTCGGGGCCGGCATCTCGACGGTCATCTCGACGGTTCTCGCGTTTGTCCTGTTCGCCGCTTTTTACTTTCACAAAGAACACCGCGAGAAATATGCCGTACTTGCCTCGTTCGTCCTCGACACGAAGATTCTCCGCCGCTTCTGGCGCCTCGGGTTTCCGTCCGGGCTGGAAATGTTCCTGAACGTCGCCGCGTTCAACCTGTTCCTGCTGATGTTCCAGTCCTACGGCGTGACCGAGGGCGCGGCAGCCGCGATCGTCTTCAACTGGGATATTCTGTCCTTCATCCCGATGATCGGGCTGCACGTCGGCGTCATCAGCCTGATCGGTCGCTTCGTCGGAGCCCGGGACATGACGCGCGCCAACGAAGTCATGGCCGCAGCGTTTACGCTGGCACTGTGCTACTCGGCCATGCTCGCTGTCATCTACACGACGTTCCGGTTTCCGCTGGTCGACGTGTTCGCCCCGCCGAGCGGTGATTTCACGGCCATTCGCGAACTGGCGGCGTTCATGATGATCGGCCTCTGCAGCTACGTGATGGCTGACGCCGTGATCCTGGTCTCGAGCGGCATCCTGCGCGGCGCCGGGGACACGCGCTGGTTGATGATCGCCTCGGTCTCATTGCACTGGGCGATGCTCGTCGCCCAGTTCCTGATCATCCGCGTGTTCGAGTTGAGCCCGAAGGTGTCATGGCTGGCCTTCGTTGCCATGATCTTCTCCATTGCCATTACGTATGCGTTGCGACTTCAGCGGGGGAACTGGCGCGACCCGGCAGCCCTGGAGCGGGTCATGGCGGAGTAGAAGCCTGCACACCGGCAATTTGAACGAAATTGCAGTGCGGCGCATCTAACGCTTGTTTGGGGAGTATTTCGAGGGGGGCGGTTAATGCGGTCAATAGCGCCGGAGTCGATACTGACGTTGCTCCTGGCGAGCACATCCCCGACTGCCCATGCCTCGCCTCCACTACTGCCGAGCACTGCGAGCGAGATCGTCATCGACGGCATCATGGACGATGACGCCTGGGCACACGCCGTTGCCATTCACATCGACGTCCAGACCCGGCCGGGCGAGAACATACCCGCCCAGGTCGAAACTGTCGCCTACCTTATCGAAGACGGCGAAAGCCTGTACGTTGCGTTCGACGCGAAAGACCCTGAGCCGGATAAAATACGGGCGTACCTGCGCGACCGGGATTCGGCATGGAATGACGATTTCGTCGGCATCGTAATCGACACGTACGGGGACGAGCGGCGAGCGTTCGAATTCTTCGTCAATCCGCTCGGCGTGCAAATGGACCTCACCAACGACGATGTCTTCAAGAGAGAGGACGACTCCTGGGATGCAATATGGGACTCTGCAGGCATAATCGGCAACGAAGGCTACATCGTCGAGATCGAAATACCTCTCAACCAGCTACGTTTCCCGCAGGTTGACGGCAAGCAGACCTGGGGTATCGACCTGCTGCGGTTTTACCCTCGGGATCATCGCTATCGCCTGTCCAACAACCCGCAGGACCGCAACCTGAATTGCTACCTGTGCCAGCTCGAGAAAGTCCAGGGGCTCGAAGGTGTCAAACCCAGCCGCGACCTCGAGATCGTGCCGACGTTGACCGCATCCCAGGTAAGCGCGACGGACGAACCAGGGATCGAGCCACTGCAATCGGGCAGCACTGACGCAGAAGTCGGCGTGAACGTGCGCTGGGGTATCTCGCCCGACCTGACGACGAATCTCGCCATCAACCCGGACTTCTCGCAGGTCGAAGCCGACGTCGCCCAGCTCGATGCGAATAACCAGTTCGCCCTGTTCTATCCCGAGAAACGGCCTTTCTTTCTCGAAGGTGCAGACTACTTCAGTACCCCCGTGCGAGCCGTGTTTACGCGCTCCGTAGCGGACCCGTCCATTGGCGCCAAGCTGACGGGAAAGCGCGGCAACAATACCTTTGGCGCGTTCATTGCGCAGGATGACAGAACCGACCTGATCTTCCCCTCCGCGACCGGTTCCGATTCGGAATCACTGGCGCAGGAAAACACCGCGTTCGTCGGCCGGTACTCGCGCAACTTCGGTGACGCATCGGCAGTTGGTGCATTGCTGACGGCACGTGTCGGCGACCACTACCACAATACGGTTGGCGGATTTGACCTGCGCTGAACGCACGAACGAGCGGTTTCCGGGCCGATGCGGGATTCGTGCCACAGGTCGACCTCGACCAGCAGGTCGTTGGTCTCGGCCGTCGCTGGCACGGTGATGAGAACACCTGGTACTCGCAGCTGCGGCTGTCCGCGGACTGGGATATCACGCACGACGATGCGGGCAGGCTGATCGAGAAAGAAACGGAGGCGTATCTGATCATCAACGGCCCGATGCAATCGTGGATTGAACTCGGTGCGCTCACGCGCGACAGGCTATACAACGACGTATTGTTCGACGAAAACAGGCTGAGCCTGTACACGGAGTTTCAGCCGCGCGGAGGCCTGACGCTCGGGTTCTGGTCGACTGTCGGCGACCAGATCGATTTCGACAATACCCGCGGGGGAGAACATATCCGTATCGATCCGTTCGTGTGGTGGAACGTCAGCAGGCACCTCCTGTTCCTCTACGACGGTGTCTTCGTCAAGCTGGACAGAATGGATGGCGAGAATATCTTCGAGGCCGCGGTCCACAACGTTCGCCTGACCTGGCAGTTCAGTGTGCGGAGTTTCGTGCGCCTGACCGCGCAAATACAGGATGTCGAGCGCAACCAGGACTCCTATTATGATCCCGTCGACGCCCGCAGCCGCGACGTCGGTCGCCAGCTCCTGTATTCATACAAGATTAACCCGCAGACCGTCTTCTTTCTCGGCTATTCCGACGCACTGATCGACGACGACAGTCTCAGCGGCCTGACGACCACCGATCGCACCTGGTTCATGAAGATCGGATACGCGTGGACCCCCTAGGCCTGGCCAGCACATACCGGTCCGGCCCCGTGCCGCGCAGCGATTCGTACGGTTATCCGATTAGTGGATTTCCGAGGGTTCGTGCCGATTCAGAATCTCCATGATTTCGGCCTTCGTCCGCTCCGGAACCATCACCCGAACCTTGAAGTGATCCTTGTCGACCTTGATCTTCTCACCCGGGATTCCTGTCGAAATCAGGTCATCCCGCACGTTCTTGATCGTCATCGCGTCTTTGTAGCTGGCAACT
>JARRMH010000310.1:0-4294 GCA_037386205.1 Woeseiaceae bacterium
CGAAGACATCGAAACGGACTGATCACTGGCGCCACAGGCGCCGGTCCCGGGGCGTAGTCCCCGCGTTCGTGCGGAACGGATTGATGTCGATACCGCCGCGTCGCTGGTAGCGTGCACAGACCGTCAGTTCGTCGGGACAGCACCGTTCGAGGATGTCCGCGAACATGCGTTCGACGCAGGCTTCGTGAAAATCCTCGTGCAGCCGGTACGAGACGACGTAGCGCAGCAGTGCTTCGGGATCAATGCGCGGGCCGGCATAAGCCACCAGCAGGCTGCCGATGTCAGGCTGCCCCGTCACGGGGCACAGACTCCTCAGCAGGTGCGTGTTGAGGATCTCTTCGGCGGGGTCGTCACGATCCGCCGCGAGCAGGCCGGCATCGACTTCGAGAGACATGCAGTCGACATCGAGGGCGTCGATGTTGCGCCCCTCGGCCGCTGTTATCGCGGCATCGGGGTTCATGGACACCGCCACGGGCGCGCCCGCTTGTTCGGACAGGTCCGTCTCGATCGCGTTTGCCACGTCCGCCGGTGTTGCAAAACGGGTCATCGCGAACGAGCCGAGGTAGAGTTTCAGCGACTTCGATTCGATGAGGGCGGGTGACGTGGCGGGCACTTCGAACCGCGCGGTCGCCGCCTTCGGCAGGCCCGTCGGCCCGAGCCAGGTCAGCTCCCAGGCGTTCCAGATATCGGCGCCCGTGAACGGCAGCGGTTCGACGAGGCCGAGCCGGTCCCGGCTGTCGCGACGCGCAATGGAGCAAAGCACCTCCGGTGAGTAGTTCTGCGGATAGTCGCACCGATCGCGGCTACATCATTCCGATCGGCGGCGCCGAAGAAAAACTGAATAATCCCGAGATCCTCGATCGTTTCGTCGAGGTCTGCGGCGGCACCAGTTCCCGCATCGGCATCATACCGACGGCGTCCGAACTCGAGGACACGGGCCGCAACTACGAAAAGCTGTTCCGCAAGCTGGGCTGCAAGCACGCTCGCGTGCTGCATTTCGTTACCCGCGAGGATTGCCAGTCGGACGAGGACATCGGGTACATCGAGAAGTGTGACGGCGTGTTCATGACGGGCGGCAACCAGCTGCGCCTGTCGACCACGATCGGCGGGACCGCGATCGCCCAGGCGCTGCGGCGGCGCAACGCCGAGGGAATGCACGTCGCCGGAACGTCTGCCGGCGCGGCCTTCATGCCCGAGCACATGATTGCCGGCGGCCGGGAAGGCAGCACGCCGAGCCCGGACATGGTAACGATGGCACCGGGTCTCGGCCTGACGAACGCGTTTATCATCGACCAGCATTTTCGCGAACGGGACCGGCTGGGCCGGCTGTTGACCGCACTTGCTTACAATCCGTTCGCAGTCGGCATGGGTCTCGACGAGGATACGGCGGCCTTTATCAAGCCGCGTGACGAGCTCGAAGTCGTCGGTTCGGGCGGCATTACGCTGATCGACCCGAGCGACCTCAAGTACTCCTCGATGGACCAGGCGCGCCGCGGCGACCCCGTCAGCCTGATCGGTATCAGGCTGCATATACTCGTGGCAGGCGGTCGCTACGAGATCGAATCGCGGGAGGCGCATGCCAAATGAGGATTGACAGCACCAATGTCTACGTCGGGCCGAACCTGTTCGCCAGGTTTCCGGTCATCCGCCATGTCCTGGATCTCGGCGAACTGGAAAACTGGCCGACCGTGCGTCTCGGCGAGGAGTTTATCGGCCCGCTGCTGGAGCGGCTGCCGGGCCTCGAAGAGCACGGCTGCTCGTACCGCGAGCCGGGCGGATTCGTGCGCCGCATGCGCGAAGGCGAGGGAACCTGGCTCGGGCATGTCATGGAGCACGTCGCAATCGAATTGCAGGTGGTGGCAGGTTCGGACGTGACCTTCGGCCGTACCCGCTCGATCGAGGGGCGGCCGGGTTTCTACAACATGGTGTTCCAGTACAAGGACGCCGACGTCGGCCGGCAGGCGAGCCGGCTCGCCCTGGGCCTGATCGGTTCCCTGCTGCCGGATGAGCTGAAATTCGATGGAGCGCCCGGTGCGGACTGGGATTTCGCCGAGCGGCGGGATCAGTTCATTCGCTACGCGCAACGACGTGAGTTCGGGCCGAGCACGGCCTCGCTCGTCAGGGCCGCCGAAGAGCGCAATATTCCATGGCTGCGCTTGAATCAATATTCACTCGTGCAGCTGGGCCACGGCCGCTACCAGCAGCGCATCCAGGCCACGACCACGGGTCGCACCAGCAACATCGCCGTCGAACTGGCCGGCGACAAGGAAGAAACCAACGGCATACTCCGGGACCTCGGTCTGCCCGTGCCGGTGCAGATGCTGGTGCGCGGCGAGCGCGATGCGGTGCGGGCTGCCGAGCGGATCGGCTACCCGGTCGTGTTGAAGCCATTGTCCGGCAATCACGGTCGGGGCGTCGCGATCAACCTGCGCACCAGCGAGGAAGTCGAGATCGGCTTTCGCAAGGCGAGCGAGCATGGCCGTACCATCGTCGTGGAGAGCTATATCGAAGGCTTCGACCACCGCCTGCTGGTGGTCAATGGTGAGCTCGTGGCCGCAGCGAAGCGCGTTCCGGGCCATGTCGTCGGCGACGGCAAACACACGATCGAGGAACTTGTGGCGATTGTGAACCAGGATCCGCGCCGCGGTGTCGGACACGAAAAGGTCCTGACACGTCTCGAGTTCGATCACCAGGCGGAACGCTTGCTTGCCAAGCTTGGCTACGACCGCGAGACCGTTCCCGCAGACGGCGAGACCGTTTTCCTGCGGTCGACCGCGAATCTCTCGACCGGCGGCACCGCAATCGACGTCACCGACATCATCCATCCCGACAACCGCGAGATGGCGATCCGTGCCATCAAGGCCATCGGGCTCGACATCGGGGGCGTGGATTTCCTGACGCGTGATATCTCCGAATCGTACCGCGACGCCGGCGGCGGCATCTGCGAAGTCAACGCCGGGCCGGGCTTTCGCATGCACGTGGCGCCCAGCGAAGGCAAGCCGCGTGACGTTGCGGGCCCCGTGGTCGATATGCTGTTTCCGCCCGAAGCGCCCACCCGGATTCCGATTGCGGCGATCACGGGTACGAACGGCAAGACGACGACCTCGCGCATCCTGGCGCACATCCTGAAGATGTCGGGCAAGACCGTCGGACTGACCTCGACTGACGGAGTGTATATCGACGGCAAGCTGTCCGTGCCGGGGGACATGACGGGACCGGTGTCGGCGAAGATGATCTTGCGGGACCCGTCTGTCGACGCCGCCGTGATGGAAACGGCGCGCGGCGGTATGTTGCGCAGCGGCCTGGGTTTCCAGGAGTGCAACGTCACGGCTTGCCTGAATGTCGCGGCGGACCATCTCGGTCTGCGCGGCATCGACACACTCGAGCAGCTGGCCGAGGTCAAGCGCATTCCGGTGGAAATCGCCAGCGACGCCGCGATCCTGAACGCGGACGATCCCCTGTGCCTGCAGATGGCCGATCACACGGCTGCCGAAACGATCAGTTACGTGACCATGAACCCCGCGCACCCGCTCGTAAAGCGCCATATCCAGGCCGGCGGCCAGGCGTTCGTGCTGGAGCAGGGCATGAACGGCCACATGATCACGATATACGACAACGAAACGCACACGCCGCTCGTGTGGACGCACCTGATCCCGGCGACGCTCGAGGGCCGGGCCCTGCACAACGTGCAGAATGCGATGTTTGCCGCGGCCCTGGCCTACAACATGGGAGCCGGGCTCGAGGATATTCGCCACGGCCTGCGTACCTTCGACACGACCTTCTTCCAGGCGCCCGGCCGGATGAACATCTACGACCAGCACCCGTTCCGGGTCATTCTCGACTACGCGCACAATCCTTCCGCGGTCGCTGCCATGTGTGACGTCGTCGATCGCTTCGATGTCGAGGGCACGCGCATCGCCGTATTGTCCGCGCCCGGTGACCGCCGGGACGAGGACATCCGCGAGATCGCTGCTATAGCGGCGACGCACTTCGACCATTTCATTTGCCGCTGCGACGACAACCGTCGCGGTCGCGGCGATGACGAGGTCGCGATCATGCTCAAGAACAAGCTGCTCGAGGAAGGAGTGGTTCGATGCCTGAGATGAAGAACTGGCTGGGCGAAAAGAGGCAGGAACAGGAGAAGGACTTCCTTCGGGGAAGCCGTCAGCACAATGAGGAACTGGCGCTGACCCAGATGTTCCCTTCGGGATGGGAGATCCGGAACCTGAGGCTGGATAACATGGAGTCCTCCCGCGTAAAAAGTGTGCCCGAGTACCAGGACATCCGGGACGAC
>JARRMH010000311.1:0-5109 GCA_037386205.1 Woeseiaceae bacterium
TCTCCGAGGAGCTGATCGACGCGCAGCCGACGGACGAAGAACTCCAGACCTATTTTGCAGACCATGCCGATGACTATCGGCTCGATCCCCGCCTGACCTTCCAGCAGATCTATTTCAATCCGGCCGTGCACGGTACCGCCCTCGATGCCACCATCGCGACCGCACTGGACGCTGCCCGGCAAGGGCAGGTAGCCGGCGGCGATGCAACCCTGTTGCCGTCAGAGCTCGACGACGTGAGCCTTACGGAAGTCAGCCGCACGTTCGGTGACCGTTTTGCGGAAGCATTGAGTGACGCACCCGTCGGCGAATGGGCGGGTCCGGTCGCCTCGGGCTATGGGCTGCACCTCGTTCTTATCGACGACCGGCAGCAAGCGCGGGTGCCGGCCTTCGACGAGGTTCGAGCCGCGGTACAGCGGGACTTTGTCGCCGCCCGCACACGTGAGGTCAAGGACGCGTTCTACGAGACGCTGCGCCAGCGCTACACCGTGACGTTCGAGGACGGCGTCACGCTCGCGGACCAGCGCGACGTTGCAGGTGCCGTGGAGTGATCCGGCGCGCTGCTATCGCCGGCATCCTGCTGCTCGCATCGCTCGCAGCGAATGCCGATGTTTTCCGCCCGGCGTACCTCGAGATCAGGGAACTGGGTAATGACGAGTATGCCGTGCTCTGG
Source organism: Woeseiaceae bacterium (assembly GCA_037386205.1). GTDB lineage: Bacteria > Pseudomonadota > Gammaproteobacteria > Steroidobacterales > Woeseiaceae > UBA1847. The sequence goes on from JARRMH010000311.1 coordinate 671, forward strand.
AAGGTGCCGGCGCTCGGCAGCGACCAGCGTCTTTCGGCGTATGTCCGGCTGCCTGACGGCGCCGAAGTCGTCGACGAGCCGCGTGTCGTCGCGGCAAACGGCAACTGGATCGAGCGACTGCAGATTCGCTACCCGGACGGACTGGCCGGGCAGACCTTCGCGATCGAGGGCAGCGCCGTCGGTGTCACCGAAGTCATCGCGCGGGTCGAGCGCCTCGACGGCAGCAGCCAGGTCGCACGCCTGCCGATGGAGGAGCCGGTATTCGTGGTCGAGCCGCCGCAGGGTACCGGCGCTGTCGCCTGGTCGTATTTCGTGCTCGGTGTCGAGCACATCCTGGGCGGCATCGATCACCTGTTGTTCGTGCTGGCCCTGTTGCTGATTGTTCACGGCAGCAAACGCATTATCGCAACGGTCACCGCATTCACGGCGGCGCACAGCCTGACGCTGGCGGCCGCAACGCTCGGCTGGGTGCACGTGCCCGGGCCGCCAGTGGAAGCCATCATCGCACTCAGCATCGTGTTCGTCGCGAGCGAGGTGGTCCACGGCGCGCAGGGGCGACCGGGATTGACGGAACGGGCCCCCTGGATCGTCGCGTTCAGCTTCGGGCTGCTGCACGGTTTCGGTTTTGCCGGCGCCCTCGCCGAGGTCGGCCTGCCGCAGGCAGCGATACCGCTGGCGCTCCTGACCTTCAATATCGGCGTTGAAATCGGACAACTGATTTTCGTGGCAACGGTTCTGCTGCTGCGCGTCCTTGCGGAACGCATGGTGCGAGTCCAGACGGACTGGCTGCCGACGGCGGCGGCCTATGCGATCGGCGCCGTTGCATCGTTCTGGACGATCGAGAGGGTTGCCAGCTTCTGGGCCTGAATGCGCCGGCGCTGCTGTGCGACGAATCGGCAGAGTAACAGTTTGAAACGCGGACTCGCCCGGCGGAAACGCACGCAGTAAGATGGTGAGTCGAGGAGATACATTATGACTAAATACAGATGCGCGGCTTTGGTATCACTTCTCTTGCCGGGACTGGCGTTCGGCCAGTCGAGCGCGGAGGACCTCGCCAAGCAGCTCGCGATCTCGGGCCTGACGATGCGGGTGACCGCCTCACGCTGAACATTCAGCCCGTCATCCCGATCTCCCTGAACGAGGACTGGAACCTGATCAGCCGGACCATCCTGCCGATCATCGATCAGCAGGACATCTTCCCGGGCGCGGGCAGTCAGTTCGGTACCGGCGATATCGTCCAGAGCGCGTTCTTTTCGCCGAAAGCACCGACCCCGAGCGGCTGGACCTGGGGCGCCGGGCCGGTGTTGCTGATACCCACGGCGAGCGACGATCTGCTCGGCGCTGACAAGTGGGGCATCGGCCCGACCGCCGTCGCGCTCAAGCAGGACGGCCCATGGACCTACGGCGCGCTGGCCAACCATATCGTGTCGTTCGGCGGTGACAGTGACCGGTCGGATGTCAATGCGACCTTCCTGCAACCGTTCGCGACGTACGCGACGCCAGACGGATGGAGCTACACGGCTACGGCGGAAGCCACCCGCGACTGGGAAAACAAGGAATGGAATATCCCGCTGGGCCTGTTCATCGGCAAGGTCACGCAAATCGGGTCGCAGATGGTGCAGGTCGGCGGGGGTATTCGCTATTACCTCGACAGCACGCCGAACGGGCCGGAAGGACTCGCGTTCCGCTTCAATTTCGTTCTGCTCTTTCCGAAATAGGCCAGAATGCGCTTCGGGAGGCCCTGGCAATCGATGACTCGATGGACAGCAGAATACGCTGCCGAGGAGTCGAGGCTGTCGGAGTCGCCTGGCTAACTCACCAGGCAACTCACGAAAGCGCAATCGCCGGGCTGGCTGGTCAGTGCCAGCGGCCTCCGGTTCCCACACTCATGTAGCCGTGGTCGCCGATCGGTATGCCGACATCGAGGCCGATACCGATATTGCTCGAGCAGCCTGCCACGAGCGCGCTGCATGCCAGCACGGCGACGAACAGGATCTTCTTGATTGATTTCGTCATGGGTGTTGTCCTCAATTCGACAGCTTGCTCAGGACCAGTACTGCGCCGCTCGGGTCGGTGACGATCGCCATGTTGCCGTCGCGCAGTTCGGGAGACGGTGCGGCGATCACGCGGCCTCCGAGCGACTCTGCCTTGCGGGCGGCCGCGGCCGGGTCCGATACGCCGAAGTGGGTCAGCCACACCGGCTCCACGTCAGCGTTGGGGCGTTCCATGATACCGGCTCTCGGCATACCGCCCTGTTCCAGCAGCGTGTAATCACCGCCCCGGCGGTTGACCGTATTGAGCTCGTAGCCTGCGATCAGGCGGTAGAAACCGGCGGACGCGACCGGGTCGGCACTCAACATCTCGTGCCATACCACGCGGCCAAGCGCGCCTCGCGTCGTGCGGTCGTCGGGGTCTCCGATGTCGCTGTTGGCGAGCCCGATTACCGCGCCCTGGGGATCGACGATCGCGGCTACGCGACCGAGCGCCAGGTCACGCGCCGAGGCCGCGACGTCGGCGCCAGCGGCAACGCCGCGCTCGATGGCAACGTCAACGTCGGGAACCGACACGTAGGGCACCCAGCGGGAGACGTTGCGACCATCCTCGCGCCCGCTGGCGGCAAGGAGGCCTGCGACGTACGCGTCGCCTTCGCGCGCGAGCAGGTACTCCGCACCACCTTCTCCGCGGCTTTCCTGGAAGGTCCAGCCAAACATTCCGCCGTAGAAGCGCTGTGCGGCGTCGATATCCTCGGTGACGAGATCATTCCAGATAACCTTGCCCGTCAGTGGTCTGTCACTGAACGTCATGCCGAGCAGGTCGGGTGTGCCGCTCGTCGTGCAGCTCATCGCCAGGGCAGCGAGGAACACCATGGGTAGTACGAGTCGTGTGCGCATGCTTACTCCTTTAGCCTTTGCTTTCGACGAGGTCTTCGACGCGGTTGCCGACCTTGCGGATACTGAAGGCGAAAAAGATCCTCAGTGCACCGATCAGGATCGCCCAGCTCGCAATCAGGTAAACCACGCCAACCGTCCCCTGTGCGGGCCGGAAGAAAATCAGGAACGCGAATATCGTGGACAGGGCGCCCGTCAGGTAGAGAATCCACTCGGACGAGACTTCCTTGCGTATGCGCCAGCCGAGGTAGAGGGACGAGATCCCGAACAGCAGGGCCATGAAGGCGACGATATAGACAATGGCCATCATGCTGATCTCCGGCCGCGTCAGCGCGTAGCCGCCGAGCACGATGCCGAGAATTCCGAGCAGGAGGAGCATCCACCAGCCGTCCTTGTCGCGATTGGTGACGGCACCCCAGATATTGACGGCCCCGTCCACGAGGAGCCACGCGGCCAGGAAAATGCCGAGCGCGAGCAGTGCCGCACCCGGGTTGAAGAACGCGAGGATGCCAAAGGCAACCGAAGCGAGTCCGCCGATCAGGAATACCCACCAGGTGCGGCTACAGAATTCGCAGGCGCCGTTCGCCAGCAGTTGAGGGATTTTACGTGCGTCTTCCGCCATTATCGCTCTCCAGTTTGATTATTATTGTCGGGTGGCCGAGGCGGATACCTGCATCGGCGCGCGACCCGTGACCCGGATTATATCCGTTTCCGCGCCGGGAATCCGCCCGCGTATAAACCGGGCCGCGCCACTGAGGTACACTCGCCCTCTTGCGGAGAGCAATCATGCGTGGAACCGGACGTACGGTATGCTTCCAGCGATATCGTACTCTGGAGCAGTGGAGATGAAGCGCTTCTCGACCTCCAGGGAACGGAATACCATTGCACAATCGAACGCGCCGCGGACCCAGGTAAAGGAGGGTGAGGATGCCGGCATACTGCAAGCACCGAGTGACTGTTTCAGGGCGGCTGTTACTGGCCGCAGCGACAATGCTGTTGCTGACGTTTGCAGCCGCGGCCAACGCGCTCGACTGGCCGCAGGAAATCGATGCGGAGGAGGGCACGATCGTGGTTTACCAGCCGCAGCCCGAGCGTCTCGACGGCAATGTCCTGACGGGACGCGCGGCGATGTCGCTCGAGCTCGAGGGGCGCGACCCGATCTTCGGCGCGTTCTGGTTCGAGTCGCGCATCGACGTCGACAGGGAGGCAGGCACGGCCCTGATCCGCAGTATCCGCGTGACCGACGTGCGCTGGCCGGACTCCAAGGATGCGGGCGAGCAGCGTTTCACGGCGATCGTGGAGGAGGCAGTACCGGCCAACGGCTTCGAGATCAGTTTCGAGCGGCTCAGCGCAAGCCTCGAAACGGCGGAACTCGAGCGCCGAAGTCTCGACAACCTGAAAAACGACCCGCCGGAGATTATTTTCCGCGACGAACTGTCGGTGCTGGTGCTTTATGACGGCGATCCGAAGTATTCGCCCGTGGAGGGCAGCGACTACGAGCGCGTCCTCAACACGCCGGTGGTCGTGGTGCGGCGCAAGGGCAGTCGTGCC
>JARRMH010000312.1:0-3521 GCA_037386205.1 Woeseiaceae bacterium
TGTTGACGATCTTGCGGCTCTTGCCACTGACGACCGTGTGCAGCAGGACCATCGGAATGGCCACGACCAGGCCGAGTACCGTCGTCATGAGAGCCTGAGAGATACCGCCGGCCATCATCTTCGGGTCGCCTGCACCGTAGAGCGTGATCACCTGGAAGGTCTTGATCATACCCGTGACCGTACCGAGAAGACCCATGAGCGGGGCAACTGCCGAGACCACCTTGATGAAGAGCAATCCCTTGGTGAGCGCCGGCATTTCCTTGAGCGCCGCTTCGGAAAGCTTGAGCTCGACGGTTTCCGTATCCGCGCCGCGGTTCGATTCGTACGCCGCGAGGACGCGCCCGAGCGGGTTGTCGGTGCTCGCGGTATCGCGCTTGAGCTGGGCCGATACCTTGCGGTCAGCCGCGGAGAGTGCAACCCAGCGCAACAGTGCGATGATCAGGCCGATGATGCCGAGGGCGATGATGCAGTAACCCACGATACCACCCTGCTCGATGCGATCCCGGAGGGTCGGCGATTCGACCAGCAGTGCCAGGATACCGCCGCGCGTCACGTCGACACCGAAGTCGACCGTCTCACCCGGCCCGGCATTCATCAGGTCCTGCGTCGAGCTGACGAAACGGCCTTCGGGCTGACGTTGCAGCTCGGAGATCTCGCCGTTCTCATACTCGAGGTAACCGGCGTCCGAGATCAGGTTGAATGCGCCGACACGCACGACCTCGACTTCGTCCTGGTCGCCGTTGGCATGCGTAACGAGATGGTTGAATCGGGAGACCTTGCCCGACTCGACGATCTCCTGCTGGAGCATCGCCCACAGGCGCTCGATTTGCTCGATCTCGGGAATGTTGTTGGCGCCGGCCAGTTCACTGCCCAGTTCGACGAGGAACTCGCTGCGGTCCGGATACTCGATATTGGTCAGGGATGAAGCGAAACGGCCCTGCGTATCACCGGCGACCGTTTGCAGGACGCCGAGGAGTTCTTTCAGGGCGCCCATGCGCTCGTCAAGCGCCTGGCGTGCGGTAATGATCTCCTGCTGGTTGTCCTCGAACTGGTTCTCGAGTTGTGCCGACAGGTTTTCCGCGCGTTCGCGCTCGGCCTGAGCCTGGTTAAGCAGAGACTGTTGCTCGTTGCGGGCCTGGGCAAATGCCGCTTCACGCTGGCGAGCTTCGCGGGAATCACGTGCCTGGCCCTGTTCGATCAGGCGCAACAGCTCGGACATCGATGCCGCACCCTCCTCCTCAGACTGGGCATTGGCCGTGGCGAATCCGAGACTCAGCAGTCCGGCGGCAATTATGAGTGTAAGACGTTTCATTGATCAGGCCTCCGGCACTTGAACGGGCACGATGATAAGTTCCGGAGCGATCAACTGGCGCGCCATGCGCAGGCCCTTGCGGACCTCGTTGCGCGCCGAGTTGTCGATCTCCCACTGGCGTTCGACATTGTTCCAGCGTCCGGTCGTCTGGGTATCGTCCGACTGGAAATACAGGCCGATGCGACCGAGACGCAGCATATTGAAGGAGCGTGTCGCACCGTCGATCGTCAGTGATTCGGTGTAATGGTCCACCGACGTGCCGTAATCGTTCTCGATCTGGTATGCCTCCATTACTTTGCGGAATTTCTCCGCCACGGATACGTCGGAGCGTTCCATGATCGATTTCAAATTGGCGATGCGCTCGGTGCGTTCGTCCATGAGGAACGGCAGGTCAAGTGCGATGGACTGCTCGAGTCCGTCGATCATGCGTTCCATGAGGGGGAAGATCTGCCGGTTGATGACATCGACGCGATCCATCGATATCGAGATATCTTCGAGCGTTGCCTGCTGTCCTTCAACCTGAGCCCGCATCAGCCGGTTGTAAACCTGAAGGCCGTCGATCTCCTTGTTAATAGCCCGATACTGGTCTTCGAGGGAACGCGTACCGTCAACGATGTTGTTGATCCGTTCCTGCGATTGTTGAGCCAGGTTCAACCGACGCTGATCAGCCTGCAGAACCTGATCGACGGTCTGGGCGAAGACGCTGCCGGTTACCGTCATTGCCGCTAACGCGATAAACGCGGAGGCTAGACGCCGACTGCTGCTTATGCACCGTTTCATGAACGCTCCTTAAAGGTCGTTGTTGTACTAGTCATTTATGGAGAGGGATGCAACGTATCCGTTGAATACATGCACAAATAATATCCGGTGACACGGAACGTGTCGCCAATTGCGCACGCGGCCCTCTCCACTTACGCCGCGCGGCGATAAATATTTTCGGAACCTCGTCTCTTCTTTGATGGTCGGCCTTCCCGGTTGCGACCGGGCATACCCGCCTGTTATTCCTTTTACTACGCTCTGGTCCCCTGCTGCAGTCGCAAGAATAACACATGCTTCGCGATTGACCAGACCCAGAACGGACATAACATGCGGCGCCTGAGAAGCACATCTGGCGAGACGAAAAAAGAGCCATTCGCGTCCCCCGATTGGCCACCCGAAGGAGGCCCTGGTCGACCCCGGATATACGCCCGGATCCGGTCGATTGCACGCAACCTCGCGATAGCATTCAGTCACGCACTTATCAGCGAATAAATACATCGAGCTTAGAGGCTTATGATGTTTTTCTCATGCAGGTTATTTGGTAACACGCGTAACCATGCGGGAAGTGGTTGACATCGTTCCGGCGTTACAACATCATGCCGCGCTATGGATGCGTTCGTGCTTACGCTCGACCTCGACCTGCTTCTTGGGAGGCAGAGCGGGTAGCGCGTATCCATATTCAGGACAACGCAAGCCCCGCATCCGATGAGGATCGTGGGGCTTTTTTATGAATTTCGTTCAAGTTACGGGAACCACCATGCAAATGTATCTGGAAGCGGACGTCGACACGTCTATCCTCGGCGATCAGAAGATCGCGGTCCTCGGCTACGGGAGCCAGGGACGTGCCCATGCGCTCAATCTGAAAGACTCGGGGTTCAACGTGGTCGTCGGCCTGCGCGAAAGCGGCGCGAGCTGGCCGCAAGCCGCGGCCGATGGCCTTGCGGTAGCGACGCCGCACGACGCGGTAACGGACGCCGCCGTCGTCATGTTCCTGACGCCTGACATGGTGCAAAAGTCGCTGTACGAGTCGGTCGTCGACAGCATCGCCGAAGGCGCGCTGCTGTTGTTCGCGCACGGCTTCGCCATTCACTACGGCCAGGTCGAACCGCGGCCCGACCTCGACGTGGCCCTGATTGCGCCCAAGGGACCGGGTGGTCTGGTGCGAGGGCGAGCCGACCGGCGTGGTGGTGGCCCAGCTCGCCCGGCACAGCGCGCTCTCGCGCCCGGATCCCTACGGCAAGCTGAAACCGGTGGCGGCCAACATCGACCAGATCATGCTGGTGATCGCTCCCCTGCCGGAGCCCCACGTAGACGCCCCGCGACCCTGACGCCAGGGCCGCGAAGGCACTAACCGATGCGATGAGCCATCCCCCGACCCTGCCGGGAAGCCAACGGTGTGTCGTCCCCACGTTGAAAGCCCACGGGAACAACAGCAGCGCCACCGCGCCCG
>JARRMH010000313.1:0-3507 GCA_037386205.1 Woeseiaceae bacterium
AGTTCGTGATTGCGGACGCGCTCTACGCGTACCAGGACGAAGCCCGGCCCTGCGCCGATTCCAAGTACCGGATGGGTGACACGAGCCGCCCGGCATCGAACATGTGTGCCGCCGTGGCCGATCTGAGCGAGGACGACATCGATGCACTGGCCGCGGCATACGGCAATCGCGACTGGGTCAAGGCGAAGCAGGAGTTCGACGCCGCCAAGGCCGCTGCGGGTCAAGCCGTACACGAGGCTTCCTGCGACCGCTGCCATTCGGAAGGCGGCACGAACCCGGACGATGAGGCCAGCATGCTGGGCGGGCAGCAGATGGGCTACCTGCGCGCGTCCCTCGCAGACTACCGCTCTGGTGAACGCGACCAGCCAAAGAAAATGCAGGAAAGCCTCGAAGCGCTTTCGGCGGATGACGTCGAAGCCCTCGTGCACTACTACGGCAGTATTCAGTGAGTTCTGCGAACGCCGCCGGTAGCGATACCGGCGGCCTGTTCGCCGCCATCGACGCGGCCGATGCCGCAGCCTTCGTCAGCTACCTGGCCGAGGACGCCATATTTCGCTTCGGTTCTGCGCCGCCCGTCCGGGGGCGCGAGGGGATACGTGCCGCGGTCGAAAGTTTCTTCGCAACGATCGCTGGCTCCCGACACACGATAAGTAATTCTCTCAGTAGCGGTTCAACCCGGGTCTTCGAGGGCGAGGTGACGTACCGGCGCCACGACGCCACCGAGGTTACCCTTCCGTTTACCGACGTTTTCGAGTACGACGGGGACCTGATCGCACATTACAAGATCTACATCGACATCAGCCCGCTGTACTCACAGTAGGTGCACGGGTCCTCCGAACCCGCATAAACCTCGGAAAACCCTGATGGCCCGCGTGTCCCATATCGCTTACTAAGTGCGCAGGTAAAACGTGCGCAGGCTTGAAGGACGCAGAATGATGAAACCGGGTTATCGGATCTGGCTCGCCACGGCGGCCACGTTGCTGTGGATGGCGAGCGCGCCGGCACTCGCTCAGGATAACGAGCAATGCTTCCGCTGCCATGACGATCCCGACATGACGGGATACCGCGGCGACGAAGAAATTTCGATGTTCATCGATCCCGCGGTCTTCAGCGAGTCCGTTCACGACGACCTGGCCTGCGTCGAGTGTCACGAGGATCTCGCCGGCTCCAAGCGCCGCCGCCACGCCGAGGACCTCGAGCCGGTCGACTGCGGCGCCTGCCACCGGCGCCAGGCCCGGGAACAACGTGCCAGCCTGCACGGTGCGGCCGAGGCCGAGGGTGATCCCATGGCACCGAGTTGCGCTACTTGCCACGGCAAGCACGATGTCCTGCCGCCGACGGACCCGAATGCGAAGACGGCCGTCATGAACATCCCGATGCTCTGCGGTTCCTGCCACCAGGAAGGCTCCCCGGTGACCCAGACCCACGACATCGCGCAGGACCATATTCTCGAGCACTATTCGATGAGCATTCACGGTGAGGGCCTGTTCCGGCAGGGACTCACGGTCACGGCCGTCTGCACCTCCTGTCATACGGCTCACGACATCCGGCCGCACACCGACCCGAAGTCGAGCATCCACGCGGACAACGTCGCGGGCACCTGCACCACGTGCCACGGCCAGATCGAAAACGTGCACCGCAAGGTGATCGAGGGCGAATTGTGGCGCGACGATCCCGGCAAGATTCCGACCTGCGTCGACTGCCACGCGCCGCACGAAATCCGCAACGTGTTTTATCCGGACGGACTGGCGAACAAGGACTGCCTGACCTGCCATGGCGACCCGGACCTGGCGATGACCCGGGGCGGCGAGACGATCAGCCTGTTCGTCGATGAGCAGGCCTTCAACGATTCGATCCATGCCGGCACGGCCTGTGCCCAGTGCCACACGGAAGTTACCGTGTCGCAGGAGCGCGCCTGTGCGACTGTCCAAAACGAGGTGGATTGCAGTATCTGCCATGCCGAGCAGGTGACGGAGTACCAGGCCAGCACGCACGGCACGCTGCATGCCGCGAACGATCCCGACGCGCCGTCTTGCCAGGACTGCCATGCCAAGCATGCGACGCTTTCCAGCGACTCGTCGCTGTCGCCGACCTATCCGCGCAACGTCCCGCAGTTGTGCGGTGAATGCCATCGTGTCGGCGAGCAGGCGGCGACCCGCATCGACGCGGACGTCGACGACATCGTCGGCAGTTACGAGGACAGCGTCCACGGCCGCGGCCTGCTGAAGAGCGGTCTCGTCGTGACCGCGACCTGCGCCGATTGCCACGGGGCGCACTCCGAACTGCCGCCGGAAGACCCGGCGTCTCCGGTCAATGCGAGCAACGTTGCCGACACGTGCGGCACCTGTCATCACGGGATCGAAGAAGAGTTCCGCAACAGTATTCACTGGACGGCCGATCCCATTGCCAACAGCGAATATCCGACCTGCGAAGACTGTCACTCGTCGCACACGATCTCGCGCATCGACCAACCGGGCTTCCGCACCCGGATGATGGAGCAGTGCGGACGTTGCCACGAGGGCGAGGCAGAGACGTTCTTCGACACCTTCCACGGCAAGGTCACGCGCCTCGGCGCGGAGGGCGTCGCGAAGTGTTACGACTGCCACGGGACGCACGATATCCTGAGTCCCAGCGATCCGGCCTCGCATCTCGGCCGGGACAACGTCGTCGAAACCTGTGGCCAGTGCCACGAAGGCTCGCACCGGCGCTTTGCAGGCTACCTGACGCACGCGACGCACCATGACCGCGAGACCTACCCGTGGCTGTTCTGGTCCTTCTGGGGCATGACCGCGTTGCTGATCGGTACGCTGTCGTTTGCCCTGTTGCACACGTTTGCGTGGGTCTACCGGCTGATGTCGAACCGGGAAGAGTGGCAGGCCCACAAGGAACGGGCCAGGATCGCGCAGGGCGAGAAGGTCTACCGCCGCTTCACGCGCCTCCAGCGCGGCATGCACATCACGATGATGATCAGTTTCTTCACGCTGGCACTGACCGGCATGGCGCTGAAATTCTCCTACATGGGCTGGGCGCAGACCGTGTCACGGTTCCTCGGCGGCTTCGAGAGTATGGGCTTCCTGCACCGGGTCGCCGCGCTCGTGTTGATCGGCGTCGCCGTCGTCCATTTCTGGGATGTCCTGCGCCGCAAGCGGCAAACGAAAGAGACCTGGCGGGAGATTATCACCGGGCCGAATTCGATCATCTTCAATGGCCGCGATCTCAAGGAATTCTTCCAGTCCATCAAGTGGTTCTTCGGCAGGGGGCCGCGACCCAGCTACGGCCGCTTCACCTACTGGGAGAAATTCGATTACTTCGCGGTTGGCTGGGGTGTGATCATCATCGGTACCACGGGTCTGTTGCTCTGGTTCCCGGAATTCTTCACGCATATCCTTCCGGGCTGGGCCGTCAACGTTGCCACGATCATTCACAGCGACGAGGCATTGCTTGCCGTGGGCTTCATTTTCACGATTCACTTCTTCAACACGCACTTCCGGCCGGACAAGTTCCCGA
>JARRMH010000314.1:0-3498 GCA_037386205.1 Woeseiaceae bacterium
TCACCAGCCAGTCCAGCGGGCGCGAAAGGCGGATGTGCCTTCGGTATGCTAATCCACGTATGATGATGGCTTCCATGCTCGCGCTGATCGGACACAACGGGAGTATGGCGTACGCATGAAAAATATTTCTCACAAACAAAAACTTAGGTAGAAAATATGATCAGTAAGTGGGTGGTATCGAGCATTGCGACAGTTTTCTTGACAGGCGTCGGCCTACAGACGGCGGTAGCGCAGAAGGCCGAACATTCCGCCGAGACCGCACAGAGCTTCGGGGTCGTAATCGACCCTGCCGCCATTCGCGAGACGAAGCGGCTCGGCCCGCGTAGCTTTTCCCCCTACGCCAACCGTACTTTCCCGTCGAGGCCGCTGTGGGGCGATCAGCACGTGCATTCCGGCTGGTCCTTCGATGCCGGTTTCATTAATGCGCTGAGCCCGGAAGATGCCATGCGCTTCGCGCGCGGTGAACAGGTAGAGACAACCTTCGGCGTGCCGATCCGCCTTTCGCGCCCGCTGGACTGGCTGGTGATGACAGACCACTCCGATCTGCTCGGGCTCCCGCCCGCGCTTCGTGCCGGTGACCCGGCGCTGGTAGAGGCCGACGAGACCCTGGCCAAGTGGAGCAAGGTGATGCAGCTCAACGATGTCGAGGCCGGGACTGAAGTCGCAATGGAGGCGATCCAGGCGCAGGGCAACAATACTCTTCCGAAAGCCGCCCAGGATGAGGACTTCTTCCGCAGTAAATGGCACGAGTACACGGACATCGTAGAGAGCTTCAACGATCCGGGGCAGTTCACGGCATTCATCGGCTACGAATGGACGCCAAATGAAGGGCCCGGCAACAACATGCACCGAAACGTCGTCTATCGCGCCGGCAAGACAGAGGCAGACAAGGTGTTGCCTTTCACGACCTTCGAAAGTTACGACCCGGAAGACCTCTGGGCCTGGATGGCGAATTTCGAGGAAAAGACCGGCACGCCGGTGCTGGCGATTCCGCACAACGGCAATCTTTCGAACGGGCTCATGTTTGCTTTGGAGACGTACACGACGAAGGAACCGCTTGATGCGGAGTACGCAAAGCGCCGCCAGCGTTACGAACCGATCTACGAGGTCACGCAGATCAAGGGCGATGGCGAAGCACATCCGTCGCTCTCGCCCGACGACGAGTTCGCTGATTACGAGACCTGGGACGAGGGAAACCTGAACCTCACGCCCAAGACGCCGGATATGATTCAGTACGAGTACTACCGCGAAGCGCTTAAGAACGGCATCCGACTGGAGCAGGACATTGGCGTCAACCCGTTCCGGATAGGGGCTGCCGGCGGCACGGACGCGCACACGGCCCTGAGTGCCGTGGAGGAGGAAAACTTTTTTGGCAAGCATTCGGGCGTCGAGCCGTCGCCGACACGGTGGGAGCATGTCGTGCTGTCCTTCGACGGTCGCGAGATCCTCGGCTGGCGGCAGGCCGCTTCGGGTTACACGGCTGTTTGGGCAGTGGAGAACACCCGAGAGGCGATCTGGGACGCGATGATGCGGCGCGAGACGTATGCGTCGACCGGGCCGCGCATGACGGTCTGGTTTTTCGGCGGCTGGGACTTCACGCGGGAGGACGCTGGCGTCCGCGAGCCGGGCTGGATCGGCTACGACAAGGGCGTTCCCATGGGTGCCGACCTGCCAGATGGCCCGGATGGGAAAAGCCCCACCTTCTACGTTGCAGCGCTCAAGGACCCGATGGGCGGCAATCTCGATCGCATCCAGATCGTCAAGGGCTGGGTCGACGCGAACGGGGAGACGCAGGAAGAAGTCTACGACGTTGCCTGGTCGGATGACCGCAAACCCGGTTCGGACGGCAAATTGCCGCCGGTCGGCAATACGGTGGATATCGAGAATGCGACCTGGACCAACACGATCGGTGCGCCGGAACTGATCGCGGTCTGGGAAGACCCGGATTTCGACCCGGGACTGCCGGCAACCTATTACGCGCGTGTTATCCAGATCCCGACACCACGCTGGACTGCCTACGAGGCGCAACGCTTCCAAATCGACTTGCCGGAAGAGGTGCCGATGACCACGCAGGAGAGAGCATACACATCGCCGATCTGGTACAAGCCGGCGCGATGATCCGAAGTCGAGCGCACCGAATCGTCAGCCAGTGCGCGGTTCGGTTCTGGCCGAGAGGAAGTTACTGTGCTCTGTCAGTGAGGACGATGCCCATTGAATGCCCAATTCACCGGGCGGGTATTTCCACAGCGTAATCGCAGCAACGGGGCTCGACGAAACGAGACAGCGAAGGGCTCGTCAAGAGCCCGCCAGCAATCAAATCACTGACGGTCATGCTCGTGAGAATGCGTGCTACGGGGTGTACCAGATCGGCGACGACCATGCGTTTCGCTCTCGGGTGTCGTGCCCCGCGGTGTATTTGGCACTTTGTCTGGCAGGCATGCGCTCCAGCTGTCAGTCCGCGCGCACCGTCCGCGGAACACTCGGCTCTTACTTACGTGCAGTCGCTAACACAACGCGCACGTCCAGTACCATGCCTCGGTCGTTCGAGAATTCCTGCCACTTCGCGACGACGTCACGTTCAAGCAATTCGCAACGTTTGTCGCTGGCCTCTGCTACGGCTTCAGCGAGTGGAGTGCTGTGGACATACTGCCAAAGAAACTCATCCGGTGCCGGGAGGCTCAGCGCCCTGTTCTCGGACTGAACAGAGACATCGTGGAATTCGGCGCTCTTTAGGAGATTCCGGATCTCTGCCGTGTCGTGGAGCACGAAAACCTGGTTCACAAATCCCGCTGCATCCGTTGCGATATGACGCGCCAGGGCTTCTCCCATGATGGTGAACAGTCTTGGTGTGGGACCAGGGACATTGAGGATCAGACGGCCGTCGCCTACCAGAACCCGCCGCATTTCGCGTAGTGCCGCCTGTTTGTCCGGCATGAACTGGAGACCCATCTGGCATAGCACGACGTCGAACGACGCATCTGGGAACGGCATTTCTTCAGCGCTCGCCTCATGCCAATCGATGGGCATCTCGGATGGTGTTGCCGAACGCGCAACCGCCAACATACCGGGATTAATGTCCAACCCCGCGACGGTACCGGTGGCGCCGACCTGTCTTGACGCCAGGCGCGCGACAACCCCCGTGCCGCAAGCGACGTCCAGCACCCGTTCGCCTTGCCGAAGCCCGGCATGGCGAACCAGATCAGTGGCCAACGGCCCGCCGATGGCCGGAACAAAGACGCGTTCATAGTTTATCGGCGGATTTCCGCCGTACGCTCTGCCGAAACGTAGCTCGGGCATTCGCTAACCTCCTTTGAGCCCGTCCGCGATCGTTGACACACTATAAACGTAGCACAGACGGACAGCATGCCCACTCCCACACCGAAATCGGTGCCTTGTCGTGCATGTCCGCTCGCAGTCGTGAGCGGACGATAGCAGCTCACCAATTTTCCGCGCCTTTTGCTTCCGCTATATCCTGACCATCAATTTGCCCTTGTTTTC
>JARRMH010000315.1:0-3486 GCA_037386205.1 Woeseiaceae bacterium
ACAGTATCGGATGCTGGAAGCCCTGACAGGCGGATGGCAGCCGGACGATGGGCGCACGCTCTTTTGCGTCGGCGACCCGATGCAGTCGATCTACCGGTTCCGCAATGCCGAGGTTGGCCAGTTCCTGCTTGCCCGGCGGCACGGCATCGGCGGTCTGCGGCTGACGCCCCTGGTGTTACGGCGCAACTTCCGTTCCGGGGGGAACCTCGTCGACTGGTTCAACGACGTGTTTCCACACATTTTCGCCGAACGTGACGATGCGGCCAGCGGATCGGTGTCCTATTCGGCAGCGGTAACGGTCGGCCCCCTGGCCGGTCTCGGCGAGTGCCGAACGCACCCGGTCTTTGGCAGCGACAAGCATCACGAGGCACGCACGGGCTGTCGCGTGATCGCCGACACGTTGCACCGCAGCCCCGATGACACGATGGCGGTCCTCGTCCGGGGAAGAAACCAGCTGCCGCATTTGTTGCGTGAACTGCGCAAGGCCGGCATTGCCTACCGTTCCGTCGAGATCGACAAGCTGACCGATCTTCCCGAGATCATCGAGGTCCTCGCGCTGACGCGCGCGGCCGTGCACCCGGGTGACCGGGTGGCATGGCTGGGCCTGCTGCGGGCACCCTGGATCGGCCTGGACTGGACCGACCTGCACGCCCTGGTTGCGGGCGCGCGGCACGCGACCGTGCCGGAACTGCTGCGCGATTCCGCTCGCCTCGCAACACTGTCCGCGTCCGGCCGGGCTTCGATAGCCCGCGCCATGCCGACACTCGAGCGTTTGTGGGAGCCGCGGCGCTCGGGGTCGTTACGCGACCTCGTCGAGGACTGCTGGCTGGCGCTGGGGGGCGCGGCACTTCTCCCCGACAGTTTTGCCATCGACAACGTGTACCGCTACCTCGACGTCCTGGCGCGCCATGAGCGCCACGGTTCGCTCGACGATGTGGCGGCACTGGAAACCCTGCTCGATCTGGAGCGTGTTTCGATGAGCGCCGATGCGCGCCTGCAGGTGATGACCATGCACAAGGCAAAGGGGCTCGAGTTCGACCATGTCGTCCTCTTCGGTCTCGGTCGCCTGCCGGGCCGCGGCAGTCGCAGTGTCCTGTCGTGGCTGGACCTCCCTGACGAGCACGGTGCTGAGCGCAAGATCATCAGTCCGGTCGGGCCGCGCACCGAAATCGACAAGGATCCGGTGCATCGCTACATCGAAGTGGCGCAGGCGGCAAAGGATCGCCATGAACAGGCCCGCCTGCTGTACGTAGCCTGCACGCGAGCCCGCAAATCGCTGCATCTCGTCGGCCACACCGCCGCCTCGCCCGAGGGTTTCCGGCCGCCGGCCCGCAGCAGCCTGTTGTGGATGCTGTGGCCGGCGGTGGAGAGCGAGTTTGCCGCGGCCTTCGACGCCGCATCAGTTGCCGAAGAAGCGCAGGACGATGCCTTCATGCAACCTGTGAGACGACGCTTCGCCTCGCCGTGGTCACCCCCTGCTGTGCAGTCGTTGCCGGGCACCAGGCGGCAACCGCCCGACGCGGTAAGCGACGAGGAAGAGCGGGAGTTCTACTGGGTAGGGGCCGAGGCCCGGATCGCCGGGACCGTGGTACACCGCTGGCTGCAGACCCTCGCTGACGGCCGGGTCGACGGCGACCCGGCGGACCCGGCGCTGCGGGACAGGCTCACACGGCGCTGGTTGCGGGAAATCGGCATTGCCGACGATCGGCAGGCGGGCATCGCCAAGCGCGTTGCAGCTGCACTCGACGGCGTCCTGGGCGATGCACGGGGACGTTGGGTACTCGAGGGCGCCGGGCACGCGGAACTCGCGCTGACGGGCATCCACGAAGGCCGCGTCGAATCGGTCGTTCTCGACCGTGTGCGCATCGATGACGAGGGCCGGCACTGGATCGTCGACTACAAGACGAGCACCCACGAAGGGGGCAACCTGCGCGGGTTTCTCGATGCAGAGATCGCGCGATATGCGCCGCAGTTGCGCAAGTACGCGGAGATCTATGCGGCGTTCTCGGGTGAACGGCCGCATCTCGCGCTGTATTTCCCGCTGTTGCGGGAGTTCGTCGAGGTTCAGTAAGAACCGTCGAGCCGCAGTTCGTGTTGTCCCGGACGATCGGTCCGGGGCAGAACCTGCATCCGTTGCTTCAGGCTGGCAGGCGTATCGGCCTTGGCAACGACCTGCCCGACGAACGAATAGGACTTGTCCTGGTTGAGTTGCAGACTGCCGGCGAGATCAACGACGCCGTCGGTGTCCTCGATACTTGCGACAATGCCGTTGTTCTGGGTAAAGAACTCGGCGTGATAACCGCCAAGGGAAGTGCGGCTGACCATCGGCACGACCAGTCCGGCGATGTCGGCGGTGCCATCGAGGGCGGCGGGACGTCCGGCAACGAGTTCCAGCCTGTCGATCTGCACGCTGAGGTTGCCTCGCAGGCCGGCCACGCCAGCGGGTTTTGCCAGCATCTGCAGCGGGAGAGAAGCAGTGAGGTTACTGAGCGCCAACGTTCCGCCCAGGCCGATGGCGATCTCACTGTCGAAGAAGCCCGACACCGGCGACCCCGACACCGAGTACACCGCTTTACCGGTGAGCAGACCGGCCGGCTTGATTCGCCATTCGAGATCCCGGAGGTAGATACCGTTGGTCGAGAACTCCCGGGCACTGCCATGCCAGATCGTACCGGACAGGCCGCTGAGCGCGACGAGGGGCGGCGATGCCATCCGGTAGGCAACCCGTGCCGGGAACAGGATCACGACTGCGGCCAGCGCGGCCAGCAGTCCAACAAGGAACAACCCGCGCTTGCGCTGGATCAAAGAACACGCTCCAGTGTCAGCGAGGCATTGACGCGACCCGGCCCGGCCTGGGTCACCGCCGACACGCTGCCGGCCTGCACGTGCATACCGTAGTCGTCGCTGAGATCGCCAAGCCAGAGCACCAGTTCGTCGAAGGCGACGCCCTCGAACTCGACCCGTACACCATTGTTCGTCGTCGGTTGGCTGCGCCGGCGGAACTGGTCGAGGCCGCGACCCCGCAGCGTCTGGTCGACAATGATGATCGGCGCCTGCTGGCTGTCGGTGACTGCGGGCCGGCGCCCGGACTGTTGCGCCGCCGCAGCCAGCGAACGCAGGGGACCAAGTTCGGCGATCGAGCGTTCCCAGTCATCGACACTGCTCGCCAGGGCCTCGTGGCGCCGGTCGAGCGGCAGCCACAGCAGTGCATAAACCAGCGCGATGACGACGAAGGCCGCGCCGCCGACGACGAACGCCTGCTCGCGCGTTTCGAGTCCGGCGAACCAGTCTCTCATGAGCCTGCCTCCCGGATCTGTATGCGGCTGTTGATGCGGTCGGCCACACGGTCAGTGGACTGGATCGAAGCGACGAACTGCCCGGATTCGCCAATCGCCTTCTGGATGTTCCCGACCGTTTCGACGTCGGGCGACGATACCCGCACGTCGATCACCCCGGCCCGGTAGCTGATGGCTTCGACCTGGGCCG
>JARRMH010000316.1:0-5063 GCA_037386205.1 Woeseiaceae bacterium
CTAGGAGTTCGCCGAGCCGCTCGAAGACGCGGTACCGGATGGCAAGCGGGTTGCTGACTACATACGATGAAATCTCCGGTGCACGCCCGTCAATGCTGCGACGGTCGTACTGCGGAGAGACGTTGAAATTGCTGGTGCGGCGGTCGCCGTCTGCGATTTCGAAGCCATCGAGAACGTCGTTCAGCCGTGCCATCGCCGAGTTGTTGGCGGCAAGCGCGTCGGCCGCGGCATCGGCCTGCGTTACGACACCGACCGTCACCGTCACCATGTCGGGTGCGGCCGCGACCGTGCCCTCGCCAGTAACCGAAACAAGGGCCGGATCGGGTTGCACTACATCCGCTGCGAGGCTTGGCATAGTGGCTGCAATGAGCAGGCAGAAGACAAGGCGCCGCATCAGTCTTCCAGCAGGAAGCTCCGGAGTTGGTCCGAGCGCGTCGGGTGCCGCAGTTTCCTGAGCGCCTTGGCCTCGATCTGGCGAATACGTTCACGCGTCACGTCAAACTGCTTGCCCACTTCCTCGAGCGTGTGGTCGGTATTCATATCGATGCCGAACCGCATGCGGAGCACCTTTGCCTCGCGAGGCGTCAGGCCCGCGAGCACGGAGTGGGTGGTTTCCCTGAGGCCCGACGAGGTCGCCGAATCGACCGGCGAATGCACGGTCGTGTCCTCGATAAAGTCGCCGAGGTGCGAATCTTCGTCGTCGCCGATGGGCGTTTCCATCGAGATCGGTTCCTTCGCGATCTTGAGGACTTTGCGCACCTTGTCTTCGGGCATCTCCATCCGTTCCGCGAGTTCGTCGGGCAGCGGCTCGCGTCCCATCTCCTGCAGCATCTGCCGCGAGATGCGGTTCAGCTTGTTGATCGTTTCGATCATGTGGACCGGGATGCGAATCGTGCGCGCCTGGTCGGCAATCGAGCGCGTTATGGCCTGGCGAATCCACCAGGTCGCGTAGGTCGAAAATTTGTAGCCGCGACGGTACTCGAACTTGTCGACGGCCTTCATCAGGCCGATGTTGCCCTCCTGGATCAGGTCGAGGAACTGCAGGCCGCGGTTCGTGTACTTTTTCGCAATCGAAATCACGAGGCGCAGGTTGGCTTCCACCATCTCTTTCTTGGCGCGGCGTGCCTTTGCCTCGCCGATCGACATCTGGCGATTGATTTCCTTGATTTCCGCGATCGAGAGGCGTGTCGCTTCCTCGACGGCGATGAGTTTGCGCTGCGCCCGCAGCACGTCGTCCTTCAGCTTGGAGAGCACGGACGAATGCTTGCGCTTGGCGCGAATGTGTTTCTCGATCCAGTCGAGGTCGGTTTCGCACTTCGGGAAGCTCGACAGGAAGTCCTTGCGCGGCATGCCGGCATCGCGAACGCAGATCTGCATGACCAGGCGTTCCTGGCTGCGAACGATGGACACGACGTCGCGTAAATTGACCACGAGAGCATCGAACAGCTTCGGCGCGAGCTTGAGTTCCATTATCTGGTCGGCGACGTCGGCCTGAGCCTTGATCGTGCGCTTGTCCTTGGCGCCGTGGTTTTCGAGGTGCTTCATGGAGCGGTTGAAGTGCCTCTTGATGACCCGCACGCGCTCCTTCACCTCATCGGGATCGGGGCCTGTGTCCACGACGTCGTCGTCGTCATCGTCACTCTTCGGCGCGGGCGGCTTGATTTCGTCCGGTTCGCATGCGGGTTTCGCCGGAGAGGACATTGTCAGCCACCTCGAGCAGCGCCTCGACGGTCGGCGGGAAATGCACCATGTGGTACTTGACCTGGTTCAGTCCGTCCTCGATGCGCTTCGCAATCTCGATCTCACCCTGACGCGTCAGCAATTCGACCGTGCCCATCTCGCGCATGTACATGCGCACGGGATCGGTCGTGCGACCAAACTCGGCGTCGACATTGGCGAGCGCCGCTTCGGCTTCCTCGGCGGCCTCCTCGTCGGTGGCGGGCGTATCGGTCAGCGTCGACGACTCGGTTTCCGGTGCCTCTTCGTACACCGTGATCCCCATGTCGTTGATCATGTTGACGATGTCCTCGATCTGCTCCGGATCGACGATGTCGTTCGGGAGATGATCGTTGACCTCGACATAGGTCAGGTAACCCTGTTCCTTGCCTCGGGCAATCAGATCTTTGAGTTGCTGAGCTTGCTTGCTCACGCCAACGGGTGCTTGTTTTTCTGTCAAGGTGAAAACCCCTTGCGGGTAATGAATACAAACGATTAATTATACGAAAACGACAAGACTCGATCCAGACCTAATACAGATGCCGCAGCTCGGATTTTTCGTCGTCGGACAATCCACTCACTCGCTGTTTCTCGATCAAAAAGTCAATCCTCTCGCGGCGTCCCGCATGGGCCAGCTGGTCCATGCATTCGGCAAGCTCCGCGGCGGCATCGAATTCCTCGTCGGCCGGCAGTTCGGATGCTGCCAGCTTGCCAAGAT
Source organism: Woeseiaceae bacterium (assembly GCA_037386205.1). GTDB lineage: Bacteria > Pseudomonadota > Gammaproteobacteria > Steroidobacterales > Woeseiaceae > UBA1847. The sequence goes on from JARRMH010000316.1 coordinate 2,435, forward strand.
GCCGGCCCTGCTCGTCGTGACGGTAACGTTCCAGTAGACCCGCGGTGGTTATATTGGGTTCCGCCTGGACGGTTTCAATGAGCGAGTGCAACAAATCCGCGCCTTTGCGCCCGACGCCGGCGAGTTTTTCCACGTCGGCCCGTCGACCGGCGTCGGGGTAATTGAGCACGAGCGCGATCGCATGCCGCACCACCGACGGTTGGCCACTGGTCGGCCTTTTTCGGGACACGGCCTTTTGGCCGGGGCTGCCGGTTGCCTTGCGCGGTGCATCGGCAGCGAGCATATGCTCGAGCTTTGCCGCGGTCAGCCCGACGGCATTCGCGATTCCGTCGACGAGCAATTCCCGGTAGACGCCAGGTGGCACCTTGCCGATGAGCGGCCGGGCCAGTTCGGCCAGACGCGCGCGGCCGTCGATCGTGTCCATGTCGACCTGGCTCGCGAGTTCCTCGATCAGAAATTCCGAGAGCGCCGCGCCGTCGTCGAGGAGCGCAAGAAACGCATCGGTTCCGAACTCGTTGACGTAAGAGTCGGGATCGTGCTCTTCGGGCAGGAAGACGAAGCGAATCTGCCGGCCCTCACGAATCAGCGGCAGGGCATTTTCGAGGGCCCGCCATGCCGCCTTGCGACCGGCTCGGTCTCCATCGAAGGCAAAGCCGACATTGTCGGTCAGCCGAAACAACCGGTTGAGGTGCTCGGCGGTCGTCGCCGTGCCGAGCGTAGCGACCGCGAAGTCGATGCCATGACGGGCCAGCGCAACGGCGTCCATGTAGCCCTCGACGACGACCAGCTGATCGATGTGGCGCAACGCCTGGCGGGCCTCGTACAGTCCATAGAGCTCGCGTCCCTTGTGGAACAGCACGGTCTCGGGCGAGTTGAGGTATTTCGGGTCACCGTCCCCAAGCGTGCGGCCACCGAAGCCGATCGTGCGGCCGCGCGCGTCGCGGATTGGAAACATGATGCGGTCGCGGAAGCGGTCGTAGTGCCCACCGTTGTCCCTGGCGATGATCAGGCCCGTTGCCAGCAGCCGCTCGATCGCTTCCGGCGACTTGCCGAACTTGTCGAGGACATTGCTCCAGCCGTCCGGCGCGTAGCCGATGCCGAAGCGCTTCGCCGTCGAGCCATCAATTCCGCGTCCCTTGATGTAGTCCACTGCGTGCGGTGCATCCTTCAGGCAGGCCTGCCAGTGTCGCGCCACGGTATCGAGCAGCGAGAAGAGTTCGTCGTAGCGCCGGGCCGGTTTGTCGCTCTCGTTGCGTGGCACCTCGACGCCCATCGAATGGGCGAGGCTCTCGATAGCCTGGACGAAGTCCATGTGATCGTATTCCATCAGGAATCCGATCGCCGTGCCGTGGGCACCGCAGCCGAAGCAGTGATAGAAGCCCTTGGCCGGGCTGACCGTGAACGACGGTGTCTTCTCATCGTGAAACGGGCAACATGCCTTGAACTCGCGACCCGCTTTCTTGAGTTGCACGCGACGGCCGACGACCTCGACGATATCCGCGCGGGCAATGAGGTCGTCGATGAAATCCTGCGGGATCAATCCGGACATACGAGTGTAAACGGTTCCCGGCGGTGGCCAGGTTCATGGGGCGATGTCGAAACTTCTTCGACAGCATAGCCGAAAACCGGCGTCATGCCAGAGCGCAATTTCCGGGCCAATCGGCCCGGGACTCACAAGGCGTTGAGTCGTTCCTTGACGGTGACGCTGACCGCGCCCATGTCCGCACGTCCGGCGGCTTTGGCCTTGATCTGGCCCATGACCTTGCCCATATCGCGAATGCCTTCTGCGCCGGTGTCGGCGATGACCGCATCGACCAGCGCGACGAGTTCGTCGTCAGACAGTTGCTCGGGCAGGTAATCCTTGAGTACCTCGATTTCCTGGCGCTCGCTCGCGGCGAGGTCTGCGCGGCCGGCCCGTTCGCGGAAGTAGGCTTCGGTGCGTAAGGCCGCAGCCTTTTCCGCAACTGCCACGTTGATGAACTGATTGATGGTGGTGTTTTCTTCCGCCGCAATCCGCTTCACTTCTTCGAGCAGCGATTTCTGCAGACGCAGTGCATAGTTGCTGGTGGTTGTCATGTCAGCCTCCGAACAATTTCGCCGGGTCTCACGACCTCGATACCGAAGCGCTGCGCGGAAGGGCGAACCTATCCTTGCAGCTGTAAACTCGGGTTTCGTTCAACGGCAGTGCGAAGACGGTGGCATTCGACTTTTCCAAGCTGCAAGCGCGGTGGCGGTCGGAACGCAGGGCCAGAGTGCTCAGGTCCGCAAGCCTGAGGCGGCTGGTGACGGACCGGGCACCGCCCGTCTTTCGGGCGCACGGGGTGCGCATTGCATACCTTTTCGGGTCGGTCGCGGACGGGAGTGCCGGTCCGGCATCGGATGTGGACCTGTTGGTCATGCCTGTTACGGCTGCGGCCTACTGGCCGCTGCGGCGGGACCTGGAAGCCGCGCTCGGGCATCCGCTGGATCTCTACACGCAGGACGATGACCCGGTTTTCGTGCGCAAGGTGATGGAGCGAGGAGAGCTGGTCTATGCGGTACAACCTGGAGCTTCTAAAGGCTGACGTCGAGGACGAGCTTCGCAAGATCACCTTGCTGGAGCAGGCCTTCGCGCAGGCAGAAGCGGACG
>JARRMH010000317.1:0-3461 GCA_037386205.1 Woeseiaceae bacterium
GCTGGATATTCGGGATGACGGCAGAACTGATGCGATCGAAGTAGTATCGAGCGGCCGCAGCATCGAACTGAGACAGCCACTTTCCGTAGGGAAGATTTGGGTTAACGAAGTATCGCTGCATGTCTATGACCAGAAGAGCACTTCTCGCTGGTTCGATTCGCTCGGCAAAGTCGACAAGGTTCTCGTCTGGCATGCGCGCCCCTTCCTCGCTGTCTAACAACCACATTAAAATAACCGGTCTAACCTGAAAATTTCACCATACCTATAGATATAGGCCGTGTGCTGGTGCATAAAGTGATTGCTACCAACACCTTATGAGCAACCGGAAGCGATGGCCTAGGGCGACAGAGTGTACTCCTACCTACCTTGAATTTCACGCCTTAGGTCGCCGGGATGTGGTCGGATGGGGTGTACTGTCAAGGGCGGACAGCCCCGCATCAAGCGGCCTCTGCTGAATCCCAGTATTTCCTGGTGAACTCAGCTGGGGCCAGGTAGCCAAGCCGCGAATGGCGACGCTGGCGGTTATAGAATATTTCGATGTACTCCCTGATAGCTGACTCGGCCTCGGCACGTGTGGCAAAGCGTCGATGGTGCACAAGCTCGTTCTTCAAGGTCCCCCAGAAACTCTCTATCGGCGCATTGTCGAAACAGTTTCCCTTGCGGGACATGGAGGTCACCATGCCATACTGTTCCTGCAAATCACGATAAGCACCGGCGCAGTACTGGCTACCGCGATCCGTATGGTGGATGAGCCCTGCAGCAGGACGCTTCTGCTGCACCGCCTGGAACAGTGCCTTGCTTACCAGATCGGTAGTCATGCGCGCTCCCATCGCGTAGCCGACAATCTCGCAGGTGAAAACGTCTTTCAGTCCGGCTAGATACAGCCAGCCCTCGTCCGTGGCGAGTAGAGTAAGAAGCAGGGCGTAGTCGGACTATTTCCCTGCTTCTCCTCCCCGAACCGTACGTGCGCCTCTCAGCGCATACGGCTCTCCATTCAGGAGTGGCTCAATGCCATGGCAACATCCGGATAGCGAGAAGTGACAGTGCTCCGTCCATCGTCCGGGAGAAGATACGGATTGGCAGACGGATTCCGCCATCGGAACTGATCCTTGCGGCTCGTCACGAGACGCCGAAGGGTTATTCCACACAAGTGCCCGTTACCGCTGCGGCCGAACAGCACCCAGGTCTTCGCCGTGCCGTCTGCCGGACGTCGGATCCATTGTCGCATCAGCGACTTGATCGAAGTCCGGTATTTCCTTGCCAGCCAGTGAGCAAGCTTCCAGAAGACGATTCTGTCGATCTTGCTGTACATGACCGCGGTATAGTCCGTGAAGCGATAGAAGTTGGCCCAACCTGCCAGTCGGCGATTGAGCGTTTCTATCAGGTCGATTGTGTTCTCGCTATAATTGCCGGACAGCTCCTTCGTAAGCTTCGCAGCAAAGTTCCGGAGCTTGTCCTTGGGTATCGTCGTCACCGGTCGCATCGTGCCGCGAGGACCCCGTTTCCGAACGACGCGGTGCCCGAGGAAGGTGAACCCGTCGTTGACGTGCGTAACACGGGTCTTCTCCATGTTCAGCGTCAGCTTGAGCTCGCCTTCCAGGAACGCGCGGCATTCTTCGCGGACAGCCTTTGCCTCGGCCTTGGTTCCTTTGACGATAACGACAAAGTCATCGGCATATCGGCAGTACGCAACGGCGGGTTTCCATTGTCGATTCTCACGAACGGCAATGGGCCGCTGTTGCTGGATGCCGAAGTTCCAGGCCCAGCGATCCTTCCGCGCTTTCTTGCTCAGGTATTTCGCCTCCAGCCACTGATCGAACTCGTTGAGCACGATATTGGACAGGAGTGGCGAGATCACCCCGCCTTGCGGAACACCCTCGCTGGCGGCACGGAACAAGTTCCGGTCGACGTGACCGGCCTTGATGATCCGCCAGACCAGATTGAGGAACCGGCCGTCACGGATCCGTTTCCGCAAGCACCGCATAAGCAGTTTGTGATGTACGGTGTCAAAGTAGCTCGCCAGATCACCTTCGATGATCCAGCGCCCGACCTCGTATGCACTATCCTGCAGTTGGAACTTTACGGTTCGGATGGCGTGATGCACGCTGCGCTCAGGCCGGAACCCGTAGGGCAAGCGATGAAAGTCGCTCTCCCCGATCGGCTCCATCACCATGAGCATGGCACGTTGCACGATACGATCCCGAAGACTCGGGATACCCAGTGGTCGTTGCTTGCCGTTGGCTTTCGGGATGTAGACACGCCTTGCCGGTAGCGGCTGGTAGTCGCCCGCCAGCAACTCGGCGCGGATGCGCTCGAGTTCGTCGGGAAGATCAGCCTCCATTGCTTGCTTGTCGACACCGTCGACACCCGGTGTTCTGGCACCGCTCGATGCCAGCGTAATCCGGGCTGCCTCGGCCAACCACGACCGGTCGGCCATGATCCGGAGCAGACGATCGAACTTGCGTTCGTTGTCCGCCGTGGACCACGTTGCCAGCTTGCGCTGCATTTCGCTGATTATCAAAGGTCTTCACCTCTCTAGCGGTCAGCTAATCCACCGCACAAGCCTCTCGAACTGCGCCCCTTCGCCATGTAGCCGGATTTCCCGGCCGCCGACTACTACGAGCGCTCCGCCAGTCCATCGCGCCTCGGGGCTACATTCCCTTCGCATCGCCAATGGACCTTCCCCAGTTCACATGCCGGACTCGAACGCATTTGGTGAGGTTGCCGGTCGCAGTCTTTACCCTTGCTTGCCGCAAGTCGATGCAGATGCTGCGCGCTAGCGATGCTCTCCGCGCAACTCAAGGATGCCGACCTACATATACGGCATTCCATTCGCGTTCCGCTGCATTCGTGTCAACGGTTCGCATCCGCATTTCACCTGTTAAGCCGTGTAGGTGAAGGCGACATTTCAGCCCACAGACGCGGATCAACCGGTTCGTGTTCCTCAACCTTCCAATGCTCAGCCTGGAGACGCATCTTGGCGTAACGACTTCGCCTCACGCCCCGTTTCCCGCGGGCTACGTCACCCGATCAATGCGCAACCGGTCACCGCCGCTTCGGCTCTCATCCGCTCATCGCAGCGGATGGACATTTGGACTACTTCCTCCTTTGTTATCCTCTTGCATTCCAGACATGCTCAGGCTCAGGCAGCGTCTTCCAGACGCCTCCCAAGGCTGGGCGCACTGTACGTGATATCGGCGGCCCAGTGCTGGTTGGGCCGGGATGCCGAGAAGTTCTGTTTCAGCAGGTTGTCTGCTACGGCGTGGGCCGGGTCAAGGGCCCCTGGGTCAAGTGGAAGGTGGAGCCCCTCACGCTGGACGCGGTCCTCGTGTACGCCCAGCGGGGCCACGGCGAGGATCCACTCGATGATGACGAACATGGTGTCGGCCACCGCCCGGGCCGCCCCGAGGATCCGGTCCCGGGGCTCCTCCGCAATCCCCGTGGCGGCCAGCCCGAAGAGG
>JARRMH010000318.1:0-3435 GCA_037386205.1 Woeseiaceae bacterium
TCGCTGCCCTCGAGCCGAACCGACCCGCGGGCCACCTGCAGCCAGCCGTAGCGGCCCTCGGCGAACCGGTGGGCGATCTCGTCGCCGGCGCCGAGCAGCGCCGCGTACAGATCCACGTCCTGGTGGATGGTCACCGATCCGTCGCGGCCGTCCCGAGAGCCGACCAGCCGCAGCCGGCCCAGCTTCTCTTCCGCCGGGAATGCCTTCTGCTCGTAGCCGGGCTCCAGCCCGTCGCGCTCCGGCAGGATCCAGATCTGCAGGAAGTGCACCGGATCGGTGGCGGATGCGTTGTACTCGCTGTGATGCACGCCCGTGCCCGCCGTCATGCGCTGCACGTCGCCCGGGCGGATGATCGACCCGGTGCCGAGACTGTCCTTGTGCTCCAGCGCTCCATCGAGCACGTAGGAGATGATCTCCATGTCCCGGTGGCCATGGGTCGCGAAGCCCTCGCCGGGCCGCACGCGGTCCTCGTTGATGACGCGCAGCGGACCGAAGCCCATGAACTGCGGGTCGTAGTAGTGGCCGAAGGAGAAGGTATGACGGCTGTCCAGCCAACCGAAGCTGGCTTTCCCACGCTCGTTCGCAGCCCGAATCGCCAACATGTCTGCCTCCTGAATGATGGATGTTTGCTCTGCCCAGAGTATGTGGCTGTGCGTCTGGAGAGACAATCCATCACTTTGATGACATTATGTCTCTCCTTCGTCGACAATCGCTGGATCACAATGGGTCGGTGGGCGATGCCGCCGCACCGGTAAGGGCAGAACCGATCATGGACCAACTCCAGAGCATGCGGGCATTCACGAGAGTGGTGGAGTCAAACGGCTTCGCGGCGGCGGCCAGAGCGATGGGTCTGTCGCGCTCCGTTGTCAACAAGGCGGTCATCGCGCTCGAAAACGAACTCGGCACCCAGCTCCTGCGGCGCAGCACGCGGAAGGTGACGCCGACGGAGACGGGACTGGCGTTCTACGACCGCTGCGTGCAGATCCTGAGCGACCTGGACGAGGCGCTCGCGTCGGTCACTGAACTGCAGGAGCACCCGACGGGCAATCTGCGCATGAACGCGCCCATGACCTTCGGCACGCAGCACCTCGCCCCGGTGGTCGCCGCGTTCATGGCGGAGCACCCCGACGTGCATGTCGAAGTGATACTCAACGACCGGTTCATCGACCCCATCGACGAAGGCTTCGATATCACGATGCGCATATCCGAGCCGGTCTACCTCACGAGTCTGATTAGCCGGGAGATCGCACCGGTGCGCCGGGTCCTCTGCGCCTCACCCGGATACCTCGACACGCACGGCGAACCGGATGACCCGCGCCACCTGAAAGCGCATCGCTGCCTCCAGTACGGCTACTCCGGCACGACGACACAGTGGCGTCTCAGCGGGCCGACCGGGGAGCGCAGCTACACGATAAGCTGCGCGCTCTGGTCCAACAATGGCGAAATACTCAAGTCGGCCGCACTGGCCGACCAGGGCATCGCCCTGCTGCCAACGTTCATCGTCGGCGACGCTCTGCAGGACGGGACGCTGCAGACCTTGCTGATGGATTTCAAACCCGCCGACCTCGTGCTATCAGCCCTTTATCCGAGAAACCGTCATCTTTCAGCAAAGGTGCGGCTGTTCGTCGAGCGGCTCGAGGAGCGGTTCGGTGGCCGACCTCACTGGGACCTGGTCGAGTGACGAATGTCTTCTGACTGCCCGGATGGACCCGCTACCCGGAGGCCGGGCAATCGGCTGCGGCTCACCGCGAGGCAGTGCGCCGCCGATCGATGTGTCGGCCATCCGAAACAACGACACCGAATGCCTTCGCAAGTGCACCGGGCGTGGTACGCCCGGATCAACGATGAGCAAAGCTGGCGGGTTCGCACGCCTCGAGGCCCCTGCGATAATCATCCTGCTTCTATTGACGTCACAGTCGATCAAATCTTCCGGGTGGCAGTCAGCCCAATTCACCCGAGCGCGAAGCGTTCCCTCAAGAAGCGGGCGATCCCCTCTTCATCATGGTGGCCGATCACGGCCGTGGCGGCAGACTTGATCAGTTCGTTGGCATTCGCCGGCGCATAACACTCATCGGCCGCCTCGAACATGCTGAGATCGTTGTCGCTGTCACCGAAACAGATCACCCGCTCGAGCCCCAGGAGGTCTTTCAGCGTCCGGATGGCGCCACCCTTGCTGGCATGACTGTGGTGAATATCGAGCCAGCGCCACTGATCGCCCTCCAGAGCGACACCGGAGTAAGCCACGAGGTGCTGCTCGTCCTCGATACTCGCGACGACAGCAGCGATGGCATCAGCCTCGCCGATCGCATTCACGTGAGTCACCGTTGCGTCGGGTGGCAGCTCGTCCAGTCCGCGTACGGCCAGCTGCGCTTCCATGCCAAGGTGGGCGATGAGTTCGCGCTCGATCGGGGTGAGGGTGGGCGGATGGTACACGGGGCCCTCCTTGCCGTCTCTCATCGTAAAGACGAACGGGGTCAGGCCCTGTTCCATACTGGCGCTGGTGACGTGCTCCAGCTCAGCAGGCGTCAGCGTGGCGACGCTGGACAGGTGCGCGGTTTCGGGATGCCAGATCACCACGCCATTCTTGTAGGCCTGCGGCAGCTCGAAACTATGTCCGGCGAGTACCGCACGGGCGCCGTGCAACGTGCGCCCCGTGGCGACCGTGTACGCGATCTCACGATCGGCCAGCAGCTTCAGCGTCTCGCTCGTGAAGTCAGAGATCGATGACGCCCGGTTGAGCAGCGTACCGTCGAGGTCGAAAACAACGAGTTCCATGATTCAATGCCGAATCCTTTCCCCGGGAGGCAGATGTTGAAACCCGCGGAGTACCTCATCCATGGTTGTCAGCTGCAACACCGACCGGCCGGGCCGGTTCAGCAGAGTCGAAAGGCAGACCTCCGGCACGAGGCCGGCTGAGAAACTGCCAGCCAGCGCCGATCTACCGCCTAATGAACTTCGGCGGGTTTATGTCGGTTCAGTATCTCGAGCACCTCTTCCCTGGTCTCGTCCGGAATCATGACACGGATTTTCCGTTTCGCCGTATCGAGGCGGATTTGCTCGAGCGGTATGCCGATCGACCGCAGATCGTCTCGCACGTTATCGATCGTCTTGGCATCGGTGTAGGTTGCTACGACTGCTTCGGTCATTGCTCTTCCTCCTGTCGGCCCGGTGTCTTCCCGGAGGCGCTGCGCGCCGGGCCAAGCGAACTTTCTGCGGCCCTCCGACAAGTAAGAGATTTATGCTGGACTTCGATTTTCAAGGGCCGGAACCCGCCGGATAGTACCCACGACTGCCATGATTACATCGCGGCGGCCGGCGCGACGGTTGCCGTGATGCCACTGACCATCGGGGACCGGATGAACGAGGTCGGTCATCCCGGCTGGAGATAGCCGCCGAACAATCATTAGTATTTATCTTAGGTTATTAATTTAACTG
>JARRMH010000319.1:0-3423 GCA_037386205.1 Woeseiaceae bacterium
TCGATCACCGGCGCCTACCTGTCCGGACGTGAGGCGATTCCCGTACCGACCGACAGGGCGCGAGGCAACGGCGACCGTCTGACGGGTTCGATCATCGCGGCCGATTCAATCCAGGGACGGGCCGGTTCGATCTCATCAGGTTTTAGTAAAGGAATAATATTCTTGGCATAAGGTTCCAGGTACTGGTCCAGCATGGTAACAGGAATCTCAATAGCCGTTCCCAATGATTCGGCAGCCGCGGCCATAGCCGTCTCACCCGCGGGAGGTATGTTCGGTGCGGAAGCCTCGGGACCGCCCGCATCCTCGCGAGCCGCTTCTTCGGCAACGCGGTCCGCTTCGGCCTGTTGCTCGGCTGCAATACGGTCTGCCTCGGCCTGGGCAATACGGTCCGCCTCGGCCTGTTGTGCGGCCGCGATGCGGTCTGCCTCGGCCTGCGCAACACGGTCCGCTTCGGCCTGCTGTTCGGCTGCGATACGGTCCGCCTCGGCCTGCGGCTCCTCGGCGGCGACGGGCTCTGTTCCTCCCTGGCGCCGCGTCGCGTCGGTCTGTCGATCCTGTCCGGCTGCTGCGTCCCGGGCGGCCTGCAATGCGACATTTGCCGCGGCGAGTTCCGTGCTCGACGGTACGATGGCTCGTGCGCTCCTGAGCAGATCGGCCGCCGCATCGAAATTACCGTCGGCCGTCTCGGCCCGTGCTTCCAGAACGAGCATGTTGGCGACGACCGTGAGGCCCTGTTGCGCAGCTGCGTTGTCCGGTTCCTTTGCCAGCACGAGATCATAGTAGTAACGCGCATTGTCGTTGACGGGCGCGATCAGTTTGCCCTCGTCGAGCCGGGTTGCGGCCAGGGAGAGCACCTGGTCCGCGCGTTGCTCGATGCGAGCGTTGCCGAGCTCACTGGCGACGGCGTCAATGTCGGCCCCGGCGCCAATGTCGAGTGCGCGCGCCGCAGCCACGAGATTCGTTGCGTCCTGAAAACGCGATTCGCGAATTGCGTTGCGCGCTCCGGCGAGGTACGTGCTCAACTGGATTTGCTTGAGCTGGGCCCTCATGAACGGCAACCTGTCGTTGTCCGGATCGAGTTCGGCCAGGCGCTGTATTGCTGCCCTGGCTTCGTCAAGATTTGAGTCGAGAAGTGCCGCCTCGGCTTGCTCGAGGGCTCCGCCCACTGTCGTCGGCAACTCGGTGGTTCGCGGACGGGCCGAGTCGACAACGGGCTCGGACTCGGGCTGAGCGGGCAAAGAGACAACCTCGGGCTTATCGATGGGCGGTGCGGTGATATCGGTGCCGTCACCCATGAACCAGTACAGCGTCCCGGCGACCGCGACGAGCGCCGCGGCACCAATGCCGATCAACAGTGGTTTGCCGAAACGCGAGCCGCCCGAGTCATTCAGGGTCTCGAAATCGGAGAACGTACTGGAAACCCGCGGTTCCGGTAGCGGGCGCGCTTTGGCCTTCGGTTTGTTGCCACCCAGCTTGTCGCCGACGATACCGATCAGGCCGGTCATCGTCTCGGTGAAACTCTTGTCGTCACCGCCGAACGCCGCCGACAGGCCGTCCTCGATGGGTGACGGGATGTCGGCGCCACGGAGCGGCGGATCCTGACGTTGCGGTGCTGTCGCGGCGGCCCCCCGTGCCTTGCGGGCTGCCGGATGTGCCGCGGCCGCGGGCGCCGGTTTCTTTCTTGCCGCCGGTTGCGGCGCGGCCTTTGGTGCGGGCGCCGGCGCGGGTTTGGCTACGGGCCGCGATGCTGCGCGGGGCGGTGCCTTCGCGGCGGGTTGCGGCCGCGGCGCGGGTCCCGCAGCACCGCCTGCCTTGAAGGCGGCATCGGGTGCTTCGAGATGGTGCTTGATCGATGCCTCCACAGCCAGCCGGGCGCGGCCCGGAGAGACGGGTTTGAGCAGGAAGCGATAAACCTTGCCGCGATTGATCAGCTCCATGAGCATTTCGCCGTCGTCCCTGCGACCGGCGACGATCGCCACGAGTCGTGGGCATCCCTTGCGCAGATGCAGCGTCAAAGGCTCGACTTTCTGACCGACCATCGCCGCATCGATTACCACGACGCCGACCTTGTGATTACGGACCGCGTCGTCCGCCTGCTTGAGCGTGTTGGCGAGATGCACCTCGTGCATTCCGCGCGAGGATTCCCGGATCGTCGTGAGGAATTCCTCGTCCTTTGTCAGGACGAGAACGTCGACCGCGCGCGCGCCCACGGCACTGGCTGCGGACATCTTGCTCTGGTCGAGGGCGCGAAAGCGTCCGGTACCGTCGCTGATTATCGTGGAGCCGTTTTCGGAGGTCTCCATGACAATGTGCTCGGCGGGTTCGTCGGGACTCGCGGCCATGTCGTTCGCGGATTCCGCCAGCGCCATCAGTCGCATCTGGCGGGTGGCGTTGTCGACCAGGTTCTGCAATGTTTCACTGGTCATCTCACCGGCGACGACCTGGAACACTTCCTCGTCGCCGACGAGTGCCTGGCTGCTGCGGCCCGATCGGCCCGTCAGCAGGATTCCGACTGTTTCGGGCGAACGCTTCTTCGCCTCCCTGAGGGCTTCCGCGCCACTCATGCCGGGCAGGTCCTGCGCAGAAATGATGACGTTGATCGGAGTTTCGCCGAGTGTGTGCAGCGCTTCCGAGCCGCTGGTCGCACAGTGCACCGTATAGCGCTCACCGAATCCCGCACTCAGTGAATCCAGCGCGCTCTGCTCGCTATGGAGTAGCAATACCTGTGTCTTGAAATAATCCAGCGGCACCGGATGATCCTCCCGTGCCTTATGTTGAATGGCACACGCGCTCCTTGCGCAAGTGAAGTATATGTTGAGGGGTTATGGGAAATCGCAATCCGGGGCGACCGGGTTACGAATCTGTGACACGGCTCACGGTCAAAGTGCCGGGCGCGTCACGTTTGGTCCGCCGGCGGGGCCGGCGGGGTGCCTGTTAGCCGGTCTTGCCCCGGCTGTCTGCCTCGGCCTGGAACGCGGCGATGGCCTCGTCGAGCGGCATAACTTCTTGTTTCTTGGAGCCCAGCCTGCGGACCGCGACACTCCTGTTATCGACCTCGCGTTGTCCGACGGCGAGGAGTACCGGCACTTTGGCGACGCTGTGTTCGAGCACCTTGAAGGAGATTTTCTCGTTGCGCAGGTCGGCGTCGGCCCGCAGGCCTGCCGCGCGTAGCGCAGCGACGATTTCGGTCGCATAGTCATCGGCGTCCGACGTGATCGTCAGCACCTCGATCTGTTGCGGGGCGAGCCATAGCGGCAGGTTACCGGCATGGTGCTCGATCAGGATGCCCATGAAGCGTTCGAGCGAGCCCAGCATGGCACGGTGCAGCATGACCGGCGTGCGTTTCTGGCCATCTTCGCCGACGTAAGTGGCACCGAGACGACCGGGCATGTTGAGATCGACCTGCAGGGTACCGCATTGCCA
>JARRMH010000320.1:0-3413 GCA_037386205.1 Woeseiaceae bacterium
TGTACGAGAGCGACGTCGGCCGGATCGTGCTGGCCAACCCGCCCGAGATTCCTGACCGGGACGAGTTGCCAGGCTGGGCCGTACTGCTGAGCGACGGCGCACCGACCTTCGTGCCGGCACGGCATCGCCTTGCCGAGGTTGCCCGTTTCAGCGGATTCGTCCAGATGAATACGGTCAGCGACGGGTTCCTGCGTCGGTCGAACCTGTGGTACTTCAAGGGCGGCGTCATGTCCCCCTCCCTGCCGCTGGCCATCGCCTTTCAAAACTCGGCGACCGCAACGGCGCCGCGACTGTCGGGCTCCGACGATGCCGTGTTCCTGTCGAGCTACGAGGAGATCCCGCGCATCGCGCTGGTCGACCTGCTGCGGGCGCCTGCCGATGCAACTCTCGCGGGTGCAACCGTGTTTGTCGACTCGGACCCGGCCATCGCCGGTGCTGCCGCCGTGTTGCCGTCGGGCCAGTTTGTCACGCACTCGGAGATCACGGCAGCGCTGCTCGCGGACATCGAGAACAATCGCATGATTATCACGCCTTCCTGGGCTCACGCGCTCGAGGTCCTGCTTCCCGCCCTGCTCGCTATCGTTGCGATCCTGTTCATGCCGGAACACCGCCGCAAGGAGATTGCCGTCCTGACGGTAGCGGGGGTATTTGCGCTGTTGCTGGTCGAGGCGGTGTTCCTCGTTGTCCTGCACGTGCGGATTGACGTGGGCCGGGCCATTCTGATGCTCATCGGCGCCGGCCTGCTGTCCATCTACCTGGTTCCCGACGTCAAGAAAGCCTCGTTCGATGCCTTCAGGAAAGGCTCGGACTTCCTTGCTGCGGGACGCCTGGAACCGGCTTTCGCCGAATTCCGGCGCTGCCATCCGTCCGACACGGTCGCCGCCGTAATGTACAAGCTGTCCCTCGCGTTCGAGCAACAGGCAAAACCCGAACGGGCCGAAGCGGTACTCGACTGGATGAAGAGGACGCACAGCGGGACCGAGCAGGACGTGTCGCTGGGCTTGAGAAAGCCGAACGGCGCGCCGCAGCGCCTCGGCCGCTATGTCATCGAAAGACACCTCGGCAAAGGGGCAATGGGCGCGGTCTACCTCGCCAAGGACCCGCGGATCAACCGACCCGTGGCGCTGAAGGCATTGCCCATCGAGAAGGAATTCGAGGACGAGGAACTCAAGGAAGCACGCCTGCGCTTTTACCGGGAGGCCGAATCGGCCGGTCGCCTCACGCACCCGAATATAATCACCGTATTCGATGCCGGCGAAGACAAGGGGCTGGCTTACATTGCCATGGAATACGTGCCCGGCATTCCGCTGCGCGACTACACCGACCCGAACCGGCTGCTGGCCCCGAAACGGGCCCTCGAACTGGCCGCATTGACCGCGGAGGCGCTCGATTACGCGCACAACCAGGGGGTCATCCATCGCGACATCAAGCCCGCCAACCTGATCTACAACCGGAAGGAGGGATCGCTGAAAATCAGTGACTTCGGCGTCGCCCGCATCACCGATAACAACAGTACCAAGACCGGCATTGTCCTCGGCACGCCGATGTACATGTCGCCCGAACAGCTGGGAGCGGAAAAGCTGACGGGACTATCGGACTTGTTCTCGCTTGGTGTTACTCTATACGAGCTTTTGGTTGGTGAGGTGCCCTTCCGGGCATCGAACATTGCGGTACTGATGACAAAGATTACATCCGAGGATCCATCACCGGTCTCCTCGCGTCGGGCGGGAATTCCGCCCAGTGTTGATGCTGTTCTGGCAAAAGCCATGGCCAAGAATCCGAGTGAGCGATTCTCGTGTGGCGCAGAAATGGCGATAGCGCTGCGCAACTGCGCAAGAGTCACGTAGAACAGAAAGGGCGATCCAGGACTGACCATGAGCCTGCGCGGAAAAATTGAAATGGCGGAGCTGACCGATACCGGGCGGGTACGCGAGCACAACGAGGATGCGATCGGCTCCGATGCCGACGTCGGCCTGATGGTCCTTGCCGACGGGATGGGCGGGTACAACGCCGGTGAAGTAGCCAGCGGCATTGCCGTGCAGATCGTTACCGATCTTGCCACCGAGGCTGCCCACCGCGAGGAACTCGGGGCTATCGATGCGCACAGCGGACTGATGCGCCAGTCGATCATCCTGCGGGACGCCGTCTACCGATCCAACAAGATCATCTACCAGACTGCCCAGAGCCAGACACATTGCGAGGGCATGGGCACGACCATCGTGGCGGGCATGTTCTACGACAACAGGATCTCCATCGCTCACGTCGGCGACTCACGCGCGTATCGTCTCCGTGGCGGCAAACTGGAACAGATAACGCTCGATCACTCGCTGTTGCAGGAACTCGTCGACAGGGGCTTTTATTCGCACGAAGAAGCACAGCGATCCACCAATCGTAATTACGTCACGCGCGCGCTCGGAGTCGAACCGACGGTCGAGGTCGAGGTGCACGAGTTCGACGTGCTTCCGGGGGACATTTATTTGCTTTGTTCCGACGGCCTTCCCGACATGGTCGAAGATGACGATATTCACTTAACTATCAGTACTTTTAATGCTAGTCTTGACGTCGTTGGTCAACAGCTTATTGACTTGGCCAACAACCACGGCGGGCGCGATAACGTGTCAGTAATGCTTGCGCAGGTTAAGGAAGCCTTTCCGGCAAAAAGAGGCCTGTTCGCGAAGATTGCCGGCATGTTCCACTCGTAACTGGATGTACCCGAAGAGCGAGAAATCATGGCACGTTTAATTCTGAGTCTGGACAACCAGGTCCTGGCTGAATACAACATGACCAAAGAGCGCTATACGATTGGTCGCCTGCCCGACAACGACGTTCGTATCGATAACCCGGCGGTCAGTGGCCACCATTCGCTCATTATCAACATCCTCAATGACTCCTTTCTCGAGGACCTGAACAGCACCAATGGCACCTACGTCAATGGCAAGCTGATAAAAAAGCACGCGTTGCAGCACGGCGATGTCATCACGATCGGACACCACCAGCTGCGCTTTTCCGACCAGCAGGCGCCCGAGACGGAACAGGACGAATTCGAGAAAACCATGGTTATCCCGACCGGTCAGCAGAACGCCGACCAGTTGGCGAAGGCCGAGGCAGCCGCCGACAGAGCTGCCGCAGCCGCCGCAACGGAACCTGAACCCGTACCGGACATTGCCAGTGCCGTGAAGCTCGATCCCGAGGAGGCGGCCGGTCTCGACAAGAGCGAGCCCGAGCCTACCCCGGAGCCGCAACGGGACATGGGCGAGAGGGTCTCTTCGGCAACAGCGACGGGAGTTGACCACTCAGAAACGGTGACCGGAATCGATCCCGAGCACGCGCCCAGTGCGTTGCCGCTCGCCAAGCTCCAGATCCAGCAGCGAACCGATCAGATCGGCCAGTGGACCCGGCTCAGAGATGTTCAT
>JARRMH010000321.1:0-3405 GCA_037386205.1 Woeseiaceae bacterium
GCGTGAGCGTCTCGCCGGCGCGTGCACGGCGCGGACGAATCGGCCCCTCGAGGAGGGCCGCGTCGTACGCGTGCAGCGGCTGCCCCAGCTCCAGCATCACGTAGTTGGTCACGTCGACGACGGGAGAGATGGACCGGAGTCCGACCCGCCGCAGTCGTTCCGTCATCCACACCGGCGACTGCGCGCCCGGGTCGATGCCCCGGACGAGACGCCCTGCAAACCTGGGGCAACCCTCAGGCTCCACGAGTTCGACCGGGTGCGTGTCCGCGATGGACGCCTCCAGGGGCGTGACCGTGTCGCTCTTGAGTTCGGCGCCGGTCAGCGCAGCAAGTTCTCTTGCGATACCTAGGATACTGAAGCAATCGCCGCGATTGGGCGTCAGGTCGACGTCGATGATGGCGTCGGGGAGACCAAGGGCCTCGCTCAGCAGGCAGCCGACCTCGGCATCGGCGGGCAGTTCCATGATGCCGTCGGAGTCATCGCCCAAGCCGAGTTCCTCGGCCGAACACAGCATCCCGTTGGAAACCACGCCACGGATCTTTGCCTTGCGCAGTTTCAGCCCGTTCGGCAATGTGACGCCGGGCTTCGCGAATGGCGTCTTCAGCCCCGGCCGGACGTTCGGTGCACCGCAGACGACGTCGATCAGTTCGCCACTACCGTCGCTTACCCTGCACACACTGAGCTTGTCCGCGTCGGGGTGCTTACCGCACTCGACGACTTCGCCGACGACAACCCCCTCGAGGCCCTGTCCCTCGAACTCGAGACTGTCCACCTCGTGGCCGAGCATCGTTAACTGATGCGCGAGTTCCCGGGCGTCGAGGTCCGGATCGACCCATTCACGTAACCATGATTCCGCGATCTTCATAAGGCCTACCTGAACTGCCGCAGGAAACGTAAATCGTTTTCGAAGAAAGTGCGCAGGTCGGTTACGCCGTACCGCAGCATGGCGAGGCGTTCGACGCCCATCCCGAATGCATAGCCCGTGTAGCGTTCCGGATCCACGCCGGCGGCTTCAAGGACATTGGGGTGGACCATGCCGCAGCCCAGCACTTCGATCCACTTGTCGTCGCCCCAGGTTACGTCCATTTCCGCAGACGGTTCCGTGAACGGAAAATAGCTGGGGCGAAACCGCAGCTCCGCCTTGCGCTCGAAGAACGCCTCGATGAACTGGTGCAACACCGCTTTGAGGTGGGCAAAGCTCACACCTTCGTCGACGACCAGTCCTTCGACCTGGTGAAACATCGGCGTATGCGTCTGGTCGGAGTCACACCGATACACCCGTCCGGGTGCGATGATCCTGATCGGAGCGCCCTCGGTCACCATCGATCGAATCTGGACCGGCGACGTGTGCGTGCGCAGCAGGTTGCCGCCGGGAAAGTAGAAAGTGTCGTGCATGGCGCGTGCCGGATGGTTATCCGGAATATTCAGCGCCGTGAAGTTGTGAAAATCATCCTCGATTTCCGGACCCGACCGCACACCGAAACCGGCGTTGCGAAAAATCTGTTCGATGCGCAGCATGGCCCGCGTGACAGGATGGTAGCCACCGATGCCGTCGCCGCGACCGGGCAACGTCACGTCCACGGCATCGGCCGCGAGTCGCGCTTCGAGTGCTGCCGCTTCGAGCGACTCGCGCCGCGCGGTAAGGCGTTCCTGCACCGCCTGCTTGGCCCGGTTGATCTCCTGGCCCGCCGCCGACCGGTCCTCCGGCGGCAACTGGCCAAGCGTCTTGAGGCGTGCCGTGATTTCCCCTTTCTTACCGAGGAACGCCACCCTCACCGCGTCCAGCGCGGCAAGGTCTTCGGCAGCATCGATCTCGGACGCAGCCCGGGACAGGAGCTCGCTCAGGGAAGTCATCGCATTGCAGGCGGTCCGGTCGGCCGCAGGCCGGCCGGTTCCGCAGTCGCTAGTTGGCGGCCGGCTGCTCGAGACCGGCTTTCGCGGCTTCCGCGATCGCGCCGAATCCCTCGGGATCGTGCACGGCAATATCGGCGAGTACCTTCCGGTCCACTTCGATCTCTGCCTTGTGCAGCCCGTTGATCAGCCGACTGTACGACAACCCGTGCAGACGGGCGGCCGCGTTAATGCGGGTGATCCACAGCTGGCGGAACTGGCGCTTGCGCTGACGCCGATCGCGATAGGCGTATTGCCCGGCCTTGATTACGGCCTGCCTGGCCGTCTTGTAAAGCTTGCTGCGCGCGCCGTAATAGCCCTTCGCCTGGGAGAGGACTTTCTTGTGACGTGCCTTGGCGGTGACGCCACGTTTTACTCGTGCCATTACTCAATCTCCTCTCAGCTGTAGGGAAGCAAGCGCTTCACGGCTTTCTGGTCGGCATCTGCAACCTGCAGCGTCTTGCCGAGTTTGCGCTTACGCTTCGACGTCTTCTTTGTGAGAATAAGGTTGAGGTTGGACTGGGAGCGCTTGAAGCCGCCCTTTCCCGTCCGGCTGAAACGCTTGGCAGCGCCCCGGTTGGTCTTCATTTTCGACATTGTCTTTCCTTCTGGCCTTGCAACGTGCCTCGTGGGCCGCGGCAGGCGGATTAATGGCTGATTCGGGGCTGGCGCCCGTCCTGCAGTCCGTTACTCACTTTTTCTTCGGCGCCAGTACCATGACCATCTGCCGTCCTTCCATTTGCGGCATCTGCTCAACGGAGCCGTATTCCTCCAGGTCGTCTCTGACCCTGGCCAGGAGCTGCGCACCGAGTTCCTTATGCGCCATTTCCCGGCCCCTGAATCTCAGGGTGACTTTCGTCTTGTCACCGTTCTCGAGAAACTGCACGAGCTTCTTGAGCTTGATCCGGTAATCGCCCTCGTCCGTACCCGGCCGAAACTTGATTTCCTTGACGTGGACCTGCTTTTGCTTGCGTTTCGCAGACTGGTTTTTCTTGTTCTGCTCGAACAAGTACTTGCCAAAATCCATGATGCGACACACAGGCGGATCCGCCATCGGGGATACCTCGACGAGATCCAGTCCCTCGTCGACGGCCAGTTCGATCGCGTCCGCGATGCCCATGACCCCGGCCTGTTCACCGTCAGAGCGTATTACGCGCACTTCGGTGGCCTCGATTTCATCATTGCGCCGGACGCGCTTATTAACTGCGATACCCAAATCCTCCAGTGAATCAACGTCTTGCCCCGCTCCCCTGCGTACTTTCAGGACGCAGCAACAGCGGGAACGCGATTCTAATAAGGTCGCGCGCAGGAAACAACCTCGGCACGCCGAAAACATCAAAAAAATCAGTTGTTTTTCCGGGGGGTTGGTGGGCGATGGTGGTTTCGAACCACCGACCTCCACGATGTCAACGTGGCGCTCTACCCCTGAGCTAATCGCCCAATCCCCGTCAAGGGACGCGTAAGATACTCAAGCCCTGCCCCGACCGCAAGACTGTATCGACCCGACAAGGCGAT
>JARRMH010000322.1:0-3401 GCA_037386205.1 Woeseiaceae bacterium
TGGTAGGCGATGGCGCTGTTGGGGCTGAGCATTTTAACCCGCCGCCGGAACTCGTCGGCGACGTCGACGATGCCGAGTTCGTAAAGAAACTTGGCCAGCACGCCGGGCAACTCATGATCGCGCGGATCGACAGCGACGGCTTTCAGGAAATGGCTGACGTATCCCACGCCGTCCCCTTCGTACAGGCTCAGCGCACCGAGGTAGGTATAGGCATTCGGCTGGGCCGGCTCCAGCTCGAGCGAACGTTCGAGCGCAGCGCGCGCTTTGTCGATTTCCTGCAGCTCCAGATAGGCCGTGCCGAGTTCATAGTGCAGCGCGGGATTGAACGGGTCGAGTGACAGGGCGCCTTCGATGACCGGAATGCAGTCCTCGAAGCGCTGCAGGCTCTTGTAGGCACGCACCAGCAGCATCCGCGGCTCCGGCTCCGCTGGCGCCCGCGCGACGATGGCTTCGAGTTCGTTGATCAGATCCGTTATCGCGTCCTTGTCGCCCTGGCTTGCCAGCGAAATTGCCTTGGCGTAGATCGACGTTGCTCTCGCCACCGGATCATCGGGCCGTTCTTCGAGGGCCTGGTCGGCCATGGCGATGATTTCGGCCACTGCCGTTTGCCTGTCCATGAGCCCGGTTTCGAGCTGATGAACATAGCTGCTGGCAAGTTCGACCTTTGCATCCGTGAAGTCGGGGTCGATCAGCAGCGCGCCTTTGAGCAGGTCCTCGGCTTCCTGCAAGCCGCCGTACGAGTAGGTCGCGCGCGCTCTGCGCGCCTGCAGATACAGGTCGTACGCATCGGGATCGGCGGTCGTCACTCCCGCAAACCCGGTGTCCGCGGAATCGCCAAGCAACGAAGCCGACAGCGCGTTGCCGACCTTGCCCGCGATTTCGTCCTGGATGCCGAAGATATCGTCGAGAGTGCGGTCGTAGACTTCCGACCAGACGTGGAAACCGTCGCTGGCGCGGATCAGCTGGGCGGTAATGCGCACGCGATCACCGACGCGCTGCACGCTGCCTTCGAGTACATGGGCAACTTCCAGGGCACGTGCGATCTCCTGGATGCTCCTGTTCTGATCCTTGAAGGCAAAACTCGAAGTGCGCGCCGCGACTTTGAGGTCGGGAATCTGCGCCAGCATGTGCAGGAGCGTTTCGGTCAGGCCGTCGGAGAAGTATTCGTTGTCGGCATCGTCGGACATGTTGACGAACGGCAGTACCGCGACCGACGTTGCCACGATTCCTGAATCGGTATCGCTCTCAACGACGTCCTGTGCCGTGTACCGCGCGCTGAACAGGCCGACGAAGACAATCAGGACGACAGCCCCGACAATGGATACGCGCTCGAATTTCTTCGCGGCCCGGCGATTCGCGGGATCGTCGCGGTCGACCTTGTGGTCGAGCTTGATGCCCTCCGCGCTGATTTCGTAGAACCAGGAGAGGACGACGGCAGGTATGAAACCGAATGCAAAGATCAGGATGACGGCCCGCGAGGCCCACTCGGGAGCGCCCAGCGTCGGCAGGATCGTCGTCAGAACCTCGGTCAGAAGCCAGCCGACCACAAGGTAAGCGGCGGCGACTCGAAAGACGTTCCGTCGTCGAAGTTCAGTTACAAATGACATTCCCCGGCTCCGCACCCGGCGCACGTTTGAGATTATACGACTATTAGATGCGTGAGGATCGCGGAAGGTTTCATTATTATTGGCGACATCTATAAGGAGTTACATATGAAACGAGTCCGGATACTCACAAAAGTGTTGTTGCTGTCGTCGATCCTCGCTGGCGGTGCGGCGCTGGCGCAGGACGACGTCGCCGAGCTGACGGCCATGCTGGAGAACTTTCTCGCCAATGCCGACGACCCGGCCGTGCACGAGCGCTTCTGGTCCGAAGACCTCGTGTACAGCTCCTCGGCGGGGCTACGCTTCGGCAAGGCAGACATCATGGAAGGATTCGCAGGCGCGGACCCGGCGGACGACACACCACCACCGATCACGTACCGCGGGGAAGAAATCGACGTACGGCTTTACGACGACGTTGCGGTTGTCGCCTTCAAACTCGTCGGTACGCCGGCCGACGGCTCCGGGAATCGCCTTTATTTCAACACGGGCACGTTCCTGAAGCGTGACGGCGAATGGCGCGCCGTCGCCTGGCAGGCAACCCGGATACCGTCGTCGACCGGCGAATAGCCCATGCAGTCAGCGAAACATCATCCGTACAAGTCCTGATTACGCCGCGCAGCACGACTTCTATGATTGTGCTGCATCATGACTACCAACGATCTGACACAGCGCGCGGACCTGACGCGCCATGGCCGAGGTACGGGAGCGCTGCGCACGCAGCGGCCCCAGTACGTCGATTATCTGCCACCCTGCAACGACGCCTGCCCGGCCGGGGAGAATATCCAGGCCTGGCTCGCGCATGCACAGGCCGGCGACTACGAGGCGGCGTGGCGGGAACTCGTCACGAACAACCCGATGCCGGCGATTCACGGGCGCGTTTGCTACCACCCGTGCGAGGATGCCTGTAACCGTATCCACACCGACAGCTCCGTCAGCATCCACGCCGTCGAGCGTTTCCTCGGCGACCTCGCGCTCGAGAGGGGCTGGCAATTCGACAAACCGGAGCAATCGACCGGCAAGAAGATCCTGATTGTCGGTGCCGGTCCGAGCGGGCTCTCGGCTGCGTACCACCTCGCGAAAATGGGCCACGAGGTCGAGATCCGTGAAGCCGGCCCGGTCGCCGGCGGCATGATTCATTTCGGCATCCCCGCGTATCGCATGCCGCGCAAGGAGCTGCAGGCCGAGATCGAGCGTATCGAGGCAATGGGCGTTCGCATCACCCTGAATCACCGGGTCGAAGACGTTCTCGAGGAAAAAGAGAGCGGCAACTTCGACGCGGTCTTCGTGGCCGTCGGGGCGCACATCAGCAAGAAGATCGAGATCCCGAACCGCGACGCCGGCAAGATCCTCGACGCGGTGACGTTCCTCAGCGAAGCCAATCGCGGCGAGGCGCCAAAACTCGGCCGTCGCGTCGCCGTTTACGGCGGCGGCAACACGGCGATGGACGCCGCGCGCACGGCGAAGCGGCTGGGTGCAGAGACCATGATTATCTACCGGCGCGACCGCAGCACGATGCCGGCTCACGACTTCGAGGCCGACGAAGCGCTCGAGGAGGGCGTACAGATCAACTGGCTGCGCACAATCAAAGAGATCGACAGGTCGACGTTCAAGGTCGAGGTCATGGAACTCGATGAGAACAACAAGCCACAGCCGACCGGCCGTTTCGAGGAACTGGAAGCTGACGCGCTGATACTCGCGCTCGGCCAGGACACCGACACCAAGTTCCTCGAATCCGTGCCGGGCATCGAGTTCGAGTGGGACCACACGGTCATCGTCGATGACAACATGATGACCGGC
>JARRMH010000323.1:0-3391 GCA_037386205.1 Woeseiaceae bacterium
GCCCATCATCAACCACCCGGGCATCAAACGTTTCGCCATCGTCTTCCGTGTTTACGAGAGCGAACAATCTGGCAGCTCCTGTGTCGTTTTCCTGCAGGTAGACGCTGAGCGATTCTACGCCGATGGGGAAAGCCATGGCTTCTTTCGTTTCTACACTCCACTGCGCGGCCGACTGGAAACAAAGTTCAACCAGGCGCGGCGCCATCAGCATGCGGGCACCGGCCGGTTCCCTGTCAATCGGAAGCTGATCCGCCATCCTGCTCACTGCCCGGCTTCCGGACACGCCTGCGCGCTCAATAACCTGATAAGCAGGTCCATGGAAGAATATCTTGTAAATCTGTTCCGCCGTCGTCGGCATCTCTGCATTTTCGGGCGGCGTGAACTCGACATCCGGCATGGCTGATATCTGCGAGGCGAGCGGGACGCCCGCCCGGAAATGAACCTGAGTGCGCATCGGGAGCCCTTCGCGTGCCGGCGCTGTGATGGAGTGCAGAGTGACCCGCGCCGCCAGCGTGCCGTCTTGTCCGGGTTCGGCGAAGACGTTCAGGTAAAGCGTACGCGGCTCGCTGTGGAAGAATTTGAACGCCCCTGACATTTCCACATGCCTGACGGAATCGACGTGGAAGCCGGGAGCGAGCAGTGCTGCCGCTTCGGCCAGACCTTCACGCGCTAGGAAAGTTGACATGATGCTCTCGGCAAATTCCATGGCCAAGATTTCATCCTCTGTGAGGTTCAACAGAAATGCCGGCAATCCCGCGAGACTCTTACGAAGCGCATCGTTCGCCACGAAACTCAGGTCGCCTGACGCAATCAAGGCGTCCAACGTACTGGTCGACACATCCGAGGTTCGCCAGCCAATGGCATATCCGAGCAGCCGCCCGGGGACTTCTACTTCTGATACGCCCGCGCCATTCAGCAGCAATATGAGCTCATCAACACCGTCTGCATGTTGCTGGATTGAATCCAGAACCTCGTCCAAGCCATTCAGACTGTCTGAAAACTCTTCGCGCATAGCGGCGAGTTGACTTCGTTGCCGTTCGGAATCCCTGTAACCGTCCCACCACGCGTCGATTCCAAAAGCCAACAGGATACTGACGACGACGACAAATCCTTCGGCCGTAAGTCTTTTCCATGGAACGGTTTCTGACTTTGACATAGGCTAGCGAAGAATACTCGGTTGTCCGGATTGGGCCATCAGCCGAAATTATAGTCTTAAACCCCTGGCCGGCGGCTTCCGAGTGGTTAGCGGTCACTCATGCAGGGCCATGACGACAGGCGCAATACGGCCAGATGGAGACATCAGAATAGCCTCGGCTCGCCCTTATTTCATTTGAGCGCGTGAGTAGTTGTCAGCAACATGATCCGTGACACGATGCCGGAACGAAGCGGTGTCGCGGTCCCCCACCTGCCAGTCAGAGGAGGTCGTTGTCGGGGTTATACTGGTAGGTCACCTCAGTATCGAATACATACAAACTGCCCCCCACCGATTCGCCGCGTGGCCAGGCCAACTCGGTTGGCATCGCAGTCCTCATGCGCCAATTGCCCGACGCCGGGTCCAGACTCGATACATCACTCAAGCCGCGGGCCCAGTTGCTACCGCCCGCGATGATCAGCTCCGTCGCCACCACGGCGCTCGCGAAATCCGCCCGCGGGAGCAGCATGTCTGCGGCCCCCAACCAGACATTGTCCACCGGGTCGTAGACCTCGACCACCCGCCGATAGCCGGCATCCAGGGCGTAAGATCCCGTATGCCCACCGAGCGCCATGAGCTCGTCGCCGACAACTTCCGCCGAGAGATCTCTTCGCGGCTCAGTGAGCGGCGGCAAGCTGGCCCAGCTGTCGGTGGCCGGGTCGTAGGCCTCTACCGTGCCAATGTCCATGCCACCCGAAGTGCCTCCGATGACGTAGATCCTGCCGTCAAAAGCCGCTGCTGCCGCGCCCTCCCGCGGGGTCTGCATACTCGCACGCAGCGTCCACAGCTGAGTCGCCGGATCATACTCCTGCACGGCGCCTGACATCGGCAGGAAGTCTTCCTCTCCGCCAACGACGTAGATTTTGCCGTCGAGTGCTACTGCCGCATGGTTCGTCACGGCGCGAAGCATCGGCGTGGCGAAAGTCCAAGAATCGGTTTCCGGGTTGTACACCTCCACGGTAGTAGTCGGTGGTGCCGGGACGCCGCCCGCCATGACATCGCCGCCACCGATGACGTAAATACGACCATTGAGGGTTGCCGTGGCGAAATCCCGGCGCGGCAACAACATGGGCTGCCTTGCAACCCAGGGAAACTCCGCGATGCGGAATGTATCCTCCAATTGATTTGAGTAATGGTTCTCAGAATCCGTGACCTTTACCTGCACCGTATATGTGCCGGCGATCGAGGTGTCGGCAACAAGTTCGCCTTCAAGCGTTCCAGATGTCGAGCCCGCAACTCCCTCAATCGGTGTGGTAATGTCGTCGATGATCTGCCCGGTCTCGTCGCTGACCACGATTACCAACGATTCGATGTCGCCGTCGGGATCCGCGTAGTCCAGCGTTCCGATTACGAGCAGTTCGCCACCGTCCGCACCAACGTACGCCACATTCGGAGAGAATGACAAAGCCGAGATGGTCGGCGCAGTTCCTCCTCCGGAGTCGCCCCCGCGGCCACCGGAGCCTCCTCCACCGCCACATGCGGCAAGAGACGAAGCAAGAACGATTGCGGATGCAAGTGTCGTCAGTTCTCTGCCTGTCATTCGCTGGTCCCCGTGAGGCTCAACTTTCTAATGATTGGCAGCCCGGCGGTCTTGGGGCCCTTCGTGGCAAGCGAACGTCGCGGAGGAAGCGAGGACCCGTGGCTTTGCGCCCCTGACTTTGGTCAGGTTTGCCTTTATCTCAGTACCGATTGTCCGCTTACGTCAAACATTGTCAATTCTGGGTTGTGCTTACTGATGTCGGCTTTGGGTCATCTGCAGACCATCATGATACCGCGAAAGCGGCC
This sequence comes from Woeseiaceae bacterium, assembly GCA_037386205.1. Lineage (GTDB taxonomy): Bacteria > Pseudomonadota > Gammaproteobacteria > Steroidobacterales > Woeseiaceae > UBA1847. Next base: position 2,978 of record JARRMH010000323.1, read on the forward strand.
GTTCGAGCGTCCGGTAGGGACGCAAGAGCGGAAGTCATCGTGAAGCCAGGGTGACCGTCGCCGTGTGGACAGGAGCGGTCAGTCTGACATGAACTTCTGGACCCGCTTGCCGATAATATCAACTACGTAGACGGCTCCGTCCTCACCTACAGCCAAGTCGTGCCCCATCTGGAACTGACCGTCATAATTGCCATATCGGCCGAATATAGTTTCCGTCTGGCCAGCTGACGACAACCTGATTACGCGTGAACGGTCGGGTGGCGACGTCGGCTGGTCCCCACCGTCAACTACAAAAACCCTGCCCGAATTATCGACTGCAATTCCGTAGGGTCTGCCGACTCTATCGCGTGTCCACTCTCCTATGAAGCTGCCCTCGCGGTCAAAGACCTGGACACGGGAATTACTGCGGTCGGC
>JARRMH010000324.1:0-5270 GCA_037386205.1 Woeseiaceae bacterium
CTGCTCTCGCCGTACAACGCGCGCCGCTCAGAGTGCCCGACGATGACGTACTCCGCGCCCACGTCTCGCAACATAGCGGGCGATACCTCCCCGGTGAAAGCGCCCTGGTCATGCTCGGAGACGTTCTGCGCACCGATCCTGACCGCGCTCCCCTCTGTCTGGGCCGCAACCGCCGCGACGTACGGGAATGGGGGACAGACCAGCAGGCTGAAACCGCTGCCCTCCGGGGCGCCGGCGATGATACCCGCAACCAGCTGCGCATTCGCCGCCGTGCTACCGTTCATTTTCCAGTTTCCCGCGATCAGGAATTCCCGCATATCGGTGTTTCCGCCAGTTCAAAAGGCGCGCAGGATACCGGGCGCCGCCCGGCAAATCAACGCGTTCGAGGACCGCTCAGGCCGCCGCCTGCGCGACGACCGAGGCCAGGCGCTGCGCCAGGGAGATTACCTGGGCTTCGTCTTTTCCTTCGACCATGACGCGGATCACGGGTTCGGTACCCGATGCCCGCAAGACGACGCGCCCCGCGTCGGCCAGTTCCTTCTCCGCGGCGGCCACAGCGTCGCGGATCAGGGGCGACTCGTTCGGGTCCAGCCGGACCTCCATGCGCACGTTGAGCATGGTCTGCGGGTACTTCGGCATGCCCTTGACGAGTTCGGACAGCACCATGTCCGAATCGTTCATCACGGCGAGCACCTGCAGTGCACTGATGAGGCCGTCCCCGGTCGTCGCCTTGTCCAGCACGAGCATATGCCCCGACGTCTCGCCGCCGAGGATGCCTCCGCTGTCGCGCAACAGTTCGAGAACGTACCGGTCGCCCACTGCTGCACGCCGGAAATCGATGCCGTGCCCCTGCAGAGCATGCTCGAGCCCGAGATTGCTCATCACGGTGCCGACGACCGGCCCCTCGAGCGCGCCCGCCCGGTGACGTGCCGTGGCCAGCACGTACAGCAGCTGGTCGCCATCCACGAGGTTTCCCGTCTCGTCGACCATGACCACGCGATCGCCGTCGCCATCGAGCGCGATACCGACATCGGCTTTCACTGCCGGGACCGTCAGCTTGAGCAACTCCGGATGAGTCGAACCACAGCCGTCATTGATGTTCTTGCCGTTCGGTGAGCAGCCGATCGGAATCACTTCCGCCCCCAGGTTGGCGAGCGTCCGGGGTCCGACCTTGTACCCGGCACCGTTGGCCCCGTCGAATACGATTTTCAGGCCAGACAGACTTGCGTCCTCGGGCAGGCTGGCCGCGCAGAAGTCCTGGTAACGTGTCCGCGCGGTGTCGATGCGCTTGGCCTTGCCCAGCAAGTGCGATTCGAGCGTGATGGCCGGTTCTTCAAGACGTCGCTCGATCTGGCGCTCGATGTCGTCGGACAGCTTGGAGCCATTGCCGTCGAAGAACTTTATGCCATTGTCCATGTACCGGTTATGCGATGCGCTGATGACAACGCCGAGATCCGCGTTGAACTCCTGCGTCAGGCGCGCGATACCCGGCGTCGGCAGGGGGCCGAGCAGCAGCACGTCGGCCCCGGCCGCAACGAAGCCGGCCTCGAGCGCCGACTCGAACATGTATCCCGACAGGCGCGTGTCCTTGCCGATGACGACCGTCCCGCCCCGCGGCACCAGGACCTGGGCCGCGGCGCTCGCGAGCCGCATGGCGAAATCGGCAGTCATCGGGTCGCTTCCGACCGTCCCGCGGACGCCGTCCGTTCCGAAAAATTTTCTGCTCATAATCTATTCACCCGCATCGATCACCGCTGTCGCGACCCTGAGCGCATCGACAGTCTCGCGCACATCGTGCACGCGTACCATCGCAGCGCCCTTCATGGCTGCAATAACGGCTGCCGCCACGCTCGCCGGCATGCGCTCGTCCACGGCCCTGCCCGTCAGGTCGCCCAGGGTTGATTTGCGAGAAATGCCGACCAGCAGCGGTCGTCCAAGCTGTTGCAATTGTCGCAGATTTGCGAGCAGCGTGACATTGTGATTCCGGCTCTTGCCGAACCCGAAACCCGGGTCGAGCATCACCCGATCTTCCTCGATGCCGCCCTCGACGCAGGCCCGTTTGCGCTCGCCGAGAAACGCGACCACGTCGGCGACCACGTCGTCGTAGCGCGGATTCGACTGCATCGTCCGCGGTTCGCCGGCCATGTGCATGAGGCAGACCGGCACACCGAGTTCTGCGGCCGCCGTGAGCGCGCCCGGCATTTGCAGCGCCCGGACGTCGTTGATCAGTGCCGCACCCGCAGCCACCGCCGCGCGCATTACCCCGGGCTTGCTCGTATCGATCGACACCGGCGTATCGCTGTTGGCGCGGATTGCCTCGATGATGGGAATGACGCGGTCCAGCTCTTCCTGCTCGCTCACGTCCGCAGCGCCCGGGCGAGTGGACTCGCCCCCGACATCGATGATCACAGCCCCGTCCCCCGCCATGCGCTCGGCCTGGCGAACGGCGAGCTCGGGATTGAGAAACTGCCCGCCGTCGGAGAAGGAATCAGGGGTAACGTTGAGAATGCCCATGACGGAGGGCGCCGGGAATCGCAGGGAGCCCAGTTCCACCATGGTCGCGGTCAGTGACTAGTGCTCGCTGGCGGGCCCACCGATCGGCGGCGTCGGATCCGACTCTGCAGGCGCGGAACCGTCGTCGGGCTTCTTCGGATCGATCGTATCGTCCCAGTCCGCGGGCGGACGGCATTCGCGGCCGGCCATGATGTCCTTGATCTGCTTCTCGTCGATCGTCTCGTACTTGATCAGCGCCTGCGCCATCGCGTGCAGCTTGTCGACGTTCTCCTCGAGCAGTTTCTCCGCCCGTTCGTAGTTGGAGTCGATAATGCGGCGTACTTCCTCGTCGATCGCGTGGGCTGTGTCGTCGGACACCATCTTGTGCTGCGTAACGCTCCGGCCGAGAAACACTTCGCCGTCGTCTTCGCTGTAAGTCAGCGGGCCGAGACGCTCCGAAAGGCCCCACTTGGTGACCATGTTGCGCGCGATTTCCGTAGCCCGCTCAATATCGTTCGAGGCACCCGTCGTCACGCCGCCCTCGCCATTGATCATTTCCTCGGCGATGCGGCCCCCGAACAGGCTGGAGATGCTGCTCTCGAGACGCTGCCGCGACATGCTGTAGCGATCCTCCTCGGGGAGGTACATCGTCACGCCGAGCGCCCTGCCACGGGGAATGATCGTGACCTTGTAAACCGGGTCGTGCTCAGGAACGAGGTAGCCGACGATCGCGTGGCCCGCTTCATGGTAGGCCGTGTTGAGCTTTTCCTCTTCGCTCATGACCATTGAGCGCCGCTCCGCGCCCATCATGATCTTGTCCTTGGCTTTCTCGAATTCTTCCATGCTGACGACACGCTTGTTCGCGCGTGCCGCAAACAGGGCGGCCTCGTTGACGTTCGCGTCCGCGCACGTCGGGTAACGGCACGACGACCTGGCGGTCGAAACGGCCGGGACGCAACAGCGCAGGGTCGAGAACGTCAGGGCGGTTCGTTGCGGCAATCACGATGATGCCTTCCGAGCCTTCGAAACCGTCCATCTCGACCAGCATCTGGTTGAGGGTCTGCTCGCGCTCGTCATGCCCGCCGCCGAGTCCGGCACCACGGTGCCTGCCCACGGCATCGAGCTCGTCGATGAAAATAATACACGGCGCCTGCTTTTTCGCCTGATCGAACATATCGCGAACCCGGGACGCACCGACGCCGACGAACATCTCGACGAAGTCGGAACCCGAGATCGTGAAAAACGGCACCTTGGCTTCGCCCGCGATGGCCTTGGCCAGCAGCGTCTTGCCGGTACCTGGCGGGCCGACCATCAGCACACCCTTGGGGATCTTTCCGCCGAGGCGCTGGAACTTGCTCGGATCCTTGAGGAACTCGACGATTTCCGCGACCTCGGCCTTGGCCTCGTCCACACCGGCAACGTCCGCGAAGGTCACGCCGACCTGGTCCTCGCCGAGCAGGCGCGCCTTGCTCTTGCCGAACGACATCGCACCACGGCCGCCGCCACCGCCCTGCATCTGGCGCATGAAATAGATCCACACGCCGATCAGCAGGAGAATCGGAAACGAACTGATCAGGAGCTGCGTGAAGAAGCTTTGCTTTTGCTTCTCGGCTGCGGAGAACTCGACGCCGTTGCGCTGCAGGTCACCGATAAGGGCCGAATAGTCGGTCTCCGGGATGCGCGCAAAGTACTGCGGTTTCTCGCTCGTGGTCCCATAGCGGATTATGTCGTTTTCCTTGTCGATCTCGGCGACCTGGACCTGCCCGGTATCGAGAGCGGTCAGGAATTCCGAATAATCCTGCTCGGCGGGGTTAGTGGGGTTGACCCCGGAGAGTCCCTGCACCACCGACAACAGCACGACGATGATGACAATAAAGACCAGTACGTTTTTGGTTAGATCATTCACTATTCAGACGCTACTACAAAGAAAGATTTCTCGCCACCAAATAAACCTCGCGGCTGCCCGGTCGGGACGCCTCAGGTTTGATGACCCTGACTCGCGCGAAAGAGTTCCGCGTTTCGCGAACAAATTCGTCGAAACCCTCACCCTGGAACAGTTTGCACACGAAGCTGCCACCGGGTTTGAGCACCCGACGCGCCAGGTCCAGCGCCAGTTCGGCGAGATACATGGAACGCGGCTGATCGACCGCCTTCGTGCCACTGATATTGGGTGCCATGTCGCTCATTACAAGGTCCGCCCGGACTTCCCCGAGCGACTCGAGCAATTGCGAGAAGACCTCGTCTTCGCGAAAGTCGCCCTGCAGGAACTCGACATCCGGCAGCGAATCCATCGGCAGCAGGTCGACAGCGAGGATACGGGCCTTCCCGCCGAGCCTGTGCGTGACGTACTGGCTCCAGCCACCCGGCGCGGCCCCGAGGTCGACGCAGACCATGCCGGGCTTCAGCAGGCGCTCCTTGCGATCGATCTGCTCGAGCTTGAACACGGCACGCGACCGCCAGCCTTCGCGGCGTGCGCGCTGCACCCACTGATCCCGTTCCTGGCGCTCGCGCCAGCTGCCTCGCGCGCCGCGCGGTTTGCTCACAGCGTGCCTTCCGAACTAGACTTCGCGCGCATGAATCTCAGCGAACAACAGAAGAAGTACCTCCGCGGCCTCGGCCACGAGCTCAAACCGCTGGTCATGGTCGGCGATGCCGGCCTGAGAGACTCGCTGCGGGCCGAATTCGAGTCGACGCTCGACCACCACGAACTGATCAAGGTGCGGGTGCGCGTCGGCGACCGCGATGAGCGCGACGCCATCATCAGCAAACTCTGCGCC
>JARRMH010000325.1:0-6013 GCA_037386205.1 Woeseiaceae bacterium
CCGTACCTTTCGGTGACGGCTTGGTTCTCAGGGGCAAGACGCTCTACGTCGTTCAAAATTTTGAGAATGCAATCGCTGTATTCACGCTGAGTCCAGACTACTCCACTGCTACGGTTATGGGATACCTCAGGGATCCAGACTTGCGTACTCCTGCAACCGCTGGCTTGTTCGGGCCGTGGCTGTATACAACGAATCCGCGTTTCGACGTCTGCATCCCATTGATATGTGATCCGAGCAGCCTCAACTTCGAAATCGTTCGGGTTGAGCAGTAGGATTCGCAATGGTTGGCGGTCGAGCGAGACCGTGCGCAGATAGCAAAATAAGAAAGGGCCCCGTAAAGGGGCCCTTCATTCATTTTGGTAGCGGGGGCAGGATTTGAACCTGCGACCTTCGGGTTATGAGCCCGACGAGCTGCCAGACTGCTCCACCCCGCATCGGCAGGTTGCGCATATTAATGGCGTGTCACGGAGATGTAAACCCCATATCGGGGTATTTCGGGCCAATCAGGACAGGACCTCGACGCACAGGGACAGCAGCCAGCCCGGGACGACGCCGAGCGCCAGCACCGCCAGCGAATTCGCGCTCAGAATCAGCCGGGTGTCCACGCTGCCCTGCAGAACGGCCCGATCCTCGCCCTCCTCGAAGTACATGTACCAGATGACCTTGAGGTAGTAATACGCGCCAATGACTGACGTCAGGACCATCAGGACGGCGAGCCAGGTGCCCCCGACGTTCAGGACCGCGCTGATGACATACAGCTTGGACAGGAAGCCGACGAACGGCGGGACCCCGGCCATTGAAAACATCAGGAACAGCATCATGAGCGCAAACCAGGGGCTCCGGGCATTCAGCCCCTTGAAGTCGCTCAGGAACTCCGCGTCGTAGCCGCGGCGACTCATCAGGATGATGACGCCGAACGCGCCGGCCGCCGACACGACGTACGTCAGCGAATAGAACAGCGCGGCGGCGTAGCCATCGCTCGTGCCCGTATAGAAGCCCAGCAGGATGAAACCGACATGGCCGATCGTCGAATAGCCGAGCATGCGCTTGATGTTGGTCTGCACGATGGCCACGAAATTGCCGACGAGCAGCGACAGCACGGCGATGAACATGATCATCGTGCTCCATGTCTCCTGGAGCCCGCCCAGACCCTCGACGAGTACGCGGAAGAACAGCATGAATGCCGCCAGCTTGGGCGCCGATGCGATATACAGGGTAACCGGGGTCCGGGCACCCTGGTACACGTCGGGCATCCACATGTGAAACGGCACCGCGCCGAACTTGAAGGCGACGCCGACCACGAGGAACGCCAGCCCGAACCAGAGTGGCAGGCTGTTCAGATCGCTGTCCCTGGTCAGTACGTGCGCAATGTCGTGGAATTGCAGCGAACCGGTCACGCCATACACCCATGAGATCCCGTAAAGCAGGATACCCGAGGCGATCGCGCCGAGAACGAAGTACTTCATCGCTGATTCGGCGGACGTGACGTTGTGGCGATCAATCGCGACCAGGGCGTACAGCGACAACGCCAGCGTCTCGAGACCGAGGTACATCGTCAGCAGGCTGTTCGCCGACATCATGATCATCATGCCGAGCAGCCCGAACAGCCCGAGCAGGTAGTATTCGCCCTTGTGGAGGTCGTTCGCCCGCAGGTAATCGCGAGCGTAGAAGAAGGACAGGCCGACGAACAGGAGCGTCGCCATCTTCATAATGTTGGACAGTGGATCGGCAACATACGCGCCGTAAAAGGCGAGCTGCCGATCGGCAACAGCCGTCAAATACAACACGATCGCCACCGCGACGAGCGATGCAACGCTCAACCAGAAGGTGACGATCCGGTTATCGTCCTCGATAAACAGGTCCGCGATCATGACCCCGCAAATCAGCCCGAGGAGCGTGATTTCAGGTGCAGCGACAATGTAATCCATCGTGTTCATAGCATTGTTCGTCAAAGCTTCGACTGCCCGATCTGCTGTACCAGCACCTCGACCGAGGTATTCATCATGTCCACGAGCGGTGCCGGCCACAGGCCGACAAGCAGGACACTCAGGGCAAGCACGGCGAGGACCAGGAGCTCGCGGCCATGCAAATCCTGCAATGCCGCAACCTGGTCATTGGCGACTTCGCCGTAAACCACGCGTTTCACCATCCAGAGCGTGTACGCTGCGCCAAGCACCAGGGTCGTCGCCGCGAGGAACGCGATCCAGAAATTGGCCTTGAAACTCGCGATGATCACCATGAACTCGCCGACGAAACCGGACGTACCCGGGAGGCCCGCATTCGCCATCGCGAACAACACCATGAACCCCGCAAACTTCGGCATCGTGTTGGCGACGCCGCCGTAATCGGCGATCTGCCGGCTGTGCATGCGGTCATACAGGACGCCGACACACAGGAACATTGCGCCGGAGATCAGGCCGTGCGAAATCATCTGCACCATCGCGCCGGTGATGCCAAGGCCCGCACCCGTGTCGGCGGCGATCGACCACATCAGGAACATGCCGAGCGTCACGAACCCCATGTGCGCGATCGAGGAATACGCGATCAGCTTCTTCATGTCCTTCTGCATCAGGGCGACGAACCCGATGTAGACGATGGCGATCAGCGACAGCACGATCATGAGCGTCGAGAAGTACGCGCTACCGTCCGGCACGATCGGCAGCGACAGGCGCACAAACCCGTAACCGCCCATCTTCAGCATGATCGCCGCCAGGATTACGGAGCCCCCGGTCGGGGCCTCGACGTGCGCATCCGGCAGCCACGTGTGCACCGGCCACATCGGCACCTTGACCGCGAATGCAATGAGGAACGCCAGGAAAATCAGCTTTTGCGCCGCGAGGTCAATGGGCAGGTTCATGAACACGAGCAGGTTGAAGCTGTTCGCCTGCAGGTACAGCCAGATGAACGCGACCAGCATCAGCACCGAGCCGAAGAATGTGTACAGGAAGAACTTCAGCGTCGCGTAGATGCGCCGCTCCCCGCCCCAGACGCCGATGATCAGGAACATCGGTATCAGCATCGCTTCCCAGAAAACGTAGAACAGCAGCCCGTCGAGTGCGCTGAATACGCCGATCATCAGGCCTTCGAGGATCAGGAACGCCGCAAAGTATTGTGCTGCGCGGTTGCGGATCGTATCCCACCCCGCGATGACCACCAGCGGCGTGATGAACGTCGTCAACAGGATCAGCGGCGCCGACAGCCCGTCGACACCGAGGTAATACCAGACATTGAAGACACTCACCCACGGGAGCCGCTCGACGAACTGCATGCCGGGCTCGGCGTTGTCGAAACCGAGATAGAGCCCGATGCTGGCAAGAAACGTCAGCAGGCTGAAAGCGAGCGCCGCCGTGCGGAGCAGCCGGGCCTGGGAGGACTTGACGTCACCCCGCACCGCCCTACCCCAACCAGATGAGCCAGCCGAGCAACATCGTGAGCCCGATGATCATGGCGAATGCATAGGTGTACAGGTAGCCGGTCTGGATGTGCCGCAGGTAGCCGGCCACCCAGCCGACCGCGCGCGCCGTGCCGTTGACGAGGACGCCGTCAATGAGCAGCTGGTCGCCCTTCTGCCACAGGAAACTGCCGATATTGCGCCCCCCGGCTGCGAACCCCCGCGTGTACAGGTCGTCGAAGTAGTACTTGCGGTCCAGCAGGGTGTAGAGACCGCTGGCCTTTTGCTGAATCGTCGCCGGGATGTCGGGCCGCTTCAGGTACAGGTACCAGGCTGTCAGGACCCCGAGTGCGGCGAGGTAGAACGCGGGTGCAGCGTAGATGTGCGCTACGAGGGCTGCCGGACCGTGCCAGAACGTTTCCTTGATATGGGCAAGGGCATCGTGCGCCGGGGCCACGTAGATCGCGTCGCCGAAAAAACCATCGAACAGCACGGCGTCCACGGTCAGCCAGCCGATAATGGCCGACGGTATCGCCAGCAGAATCAGCGGCACGGTAACGACCGCCGGCGATTCGTGCAGGTGCGATCTCTCCTTCTCGCTCATGCGCTCCTCGCCGTGAAACACCAAGAAGAACATGCGGAACGTATAGAGCGCCGTCACGAACACACCGAGCAACACGCTGAGGTACGCCACCCAGTAGGTGAGCTGGTCACCCATGGACGTTCCCTCGTGCCAGTGCGAATCCTTGACCGCCTCGATCAGCAGATCTTTGGAAAAGAACCCCGAGGTCCCGGGGAAGCCGATCAGGGCAAGCGAGCCGACCAGGGCCGTCCAGTAGGTGACCGGCATGTACTTGCGAATGCCGCCCATTTTGCGGATATCCTGCTCGTGGTGCATCGCGATGATCACGGACCCCGCAGCGAGAAACAGCAGCGCCTTGAAAAACGCGTGGGTCATCAGGTGGAAGATCGCGGCGCTGTAGGCGGATGCCCCGAGCGCGACCGTCATGTAACCGAGCTGCGACAGCGTCGAGTAGGCAATCACGCGCTTGATGTCGTTCTGCACGATACCGAGCAAGCCCATGAAGAACGCCGTGATTGCCCCGATGATGATGACGAAGCCGAGGGCCGCCACTGACAATTCATAGAGCGGCGACATGCGCGCGACCATGAAAATGCCGGCCGTAACCATTGTCGCGGCATGGATCAGTGCCGAAATCGGTGTCGGGCCTTCCATCGAGTCGGGCAACCAGACATGCAGCGGAGCCTGGGCCGACTTGCCCATTGCGCCGATGAACAACAGGATGCAGATGACGGTCATCGCGTTCCAGGGCGAACCCGGGATCGCCTCGATGCTCTGTCCGGCGATCGATTCCGCCTGGCCGAAAACCGTGGCGTAATCCAGCGATCCGGTCATCATGACCACGGCGGCGATCCCGAGAATGAAGCCGAAGTCCCCGACCCGGTTGACGATGAAGGCCTTGAGAGTGGCGAAGATCGCCGACTCGCGCTTGAACCAGAACCCGATCAGCAGGTAGGACACCAGGCCGACCGCTTCCCAGCCGAAAATGAGCTGCAGGAAGTTGTTCGACATGACCAGCATCAGCATCGAGAACGTAAACAGCGAGATGAAGCTGAAGAAGCGCTGGTAGCCGGGATCGTCGTGCCTGTAGCCGATCGTATAGATATGCACCATCAGCGACACGAACGTCACGACGCACATCATCAGGGCGGTCAGGCGGTCGACGAGGAACCCGACCTCCATGCGCAGCCCATCGGTCACGGCCCAGGTGTAGACGCTGATGTTCTCGGCAGCGGCCCCACCCCAGAACATGTTCTTGAGAACCAGCAGCGACAATGCACACGAGATACCGACGCCGAGAATCGTAATCCAGTGCGCGCCCGCGCGGCCGATCTGCTTGCCGGCCAGACCGGCGACGATCGCTGCAACGAGCGGAGCCAATACGATTGTCAGGTAGTACGCGTACATGTCAGCCTTTCAACGTATTGAGTTCCTGCACGGCGATGGAACGGCGATTGCGGAACAACACGACGAGGATGGCGAGACCGATTGCTGCCTCGGCCGCCGCGACCGTGAGAATGAAGAACACGAACACCTGCCCGGTCTCCTCACCGAGGTAGCGGGAGAAGGCGATGAAGTTGGTGTTAACTGCCAGCAGCATGAGCTCGATGCACATGAGCAGCAGGATCAGGTTCTTGCGATTGATGATGATGCCGGCGATCGAGAGCACGAACAACATCGCGGATATCGTCAGGTAATGCTGCAGGCCGATCATTGCTTTTTCTCCGCATCCATCTTGACGAGGCGAATCCGGTCTTTCGCGCGCACCGCGACTTGCCTGGAAATATCCTGCTTTTTCAGCCCCGGGCGCCGGCGCATCGTGAGTGTGATCGCCGCGATGATGGCCAGCAGCAGGATTACGGCCGCGATCTCGAAAGCGAACACGTGCTCCGTGTACAGGACGGCGCCCACCGCTTCGGTATTGTTGTAGCCCTCGGGTGCCGGCGCGAACCCGGCTGCTTCGTCCGACAGCTTGCCCCGCAGCCAGATCACGTTAATGAGCTGGATGGCCATCACGAACGCGAGACTGCCGTCCGGCT
>JARRMH010000326.1:0-3386 GCA_037386205.1 Woeseiaceae bacterium
TCGCCCCACGTCGACAAGAAGTCCATGGAGCAGTTTGAAATCCGGACCCATAAGCGCCGTTCGGGTTTTTGCCCAAGAATGTCTGCTTTGACTGGCGACGAGGCCCGAAGTGACCTTCCCGATCGGTGTCGCCAGCCCGGTCGCATTCACATCCGCTTGATTTCTGTTTCCGGCCCGCCCAAGCGGACCGCAGAGCCTGTAGAATCGGGTCATGACCTTATGGGGTGAAATCCGGCGCCGCAATGTGCACCGTGTTGCGATCGCGTACCTGGCGACCGCCTGGTTGCTGATCCAGATCGTTGAGACGCTGTTCCCGGTATTCGGCTTGTCCGATGTGGCCATCCGGGCGGTTGTGATCGTCCTCGGGATCGGGTTCGTGCCGGCGGTCATCCTGTCGTGGGTCTTCGAATGGACGCCGGAGGGATTCCGCCGCGACAGCGAAGTGACGGCCCCTGTGCCGGCCACGCGTGCGCGACGTTTCGACGCGACGATCATCGCGATACTTGTGCTGGCCGTGGCCTATTTTGCCGTCGACAAGTTCGTGCTCGATCCGTCGCGCGATGCGGCCGAACGCGAGGTCGCTCGACAGGAAGGTCGCGCCGACGCACTCGTCGAATCTTTTGGAGAAAAGTCCATCGTCGTGCTGCCCTTTGTAAATATCAGCTCCGACCCCGAACAGGAGTATCTCGGCGACGGTCTGGCGGAAGAACTTCTCAATCTGCTGGCGCGGGTGGAAGGACTGCGCGTCATCTCGCGAACTTCCGCGTTTTCGTTCAAGGGTGAGGAGATCACGTCCGTCGAAATCGCCCAGCGATTGAACGTCAGCTACGTGCTCGAGGGGTCCGTGCGCAAATCCGGCAATGCGCTGCGTATCACGGCGCAGCTCATCGACGCACGGACTGACGCGCACATCTGGTCCGATACGTATAACCATGCCAACGAAGATATCTTCGACATACAGGATGCGGTCGCCGGCGAGGTGGTTGGACGTCTGAAGACAGAGCTGTCGCTCGACTTGCCAAAGGCTGAACGTCACGACCCCGTCGCCTATGCGCTGTTCCTGCAGTCTGATGAGGCTGAGACGGAAGAAGCGAAACGCGAATTGCTGGAGAAAGCGCTGGAAATTGAGCCCGATTTCATCGACGCGATGGCTGATCTCGCGTTTTCTCACCGCTACAGTAGTCGCGAAGCCCGGTATGCCGAAGACTTCGAGGCAGCAAAATGGCACGAAGAGCGATTTCGATCACTAATCGCTAAAGTGCTCGCGCAGGACCCCGGGCACCCGGCCACTAATGCCACGCTGGCCTGGGAGGCGTTTCGAGAGCCCGATCTGGCGCAAGCAGCCATGTACGCCGAACGCGCCCTCGAGTCCGAGCCGACCCACTTCGGCGCCCTCACTACAGCGGGCGAGGTTCTAACCCGCCTCTGGCGAGCGGAACAGGCAATACCCATCCTGCGCTATGCCAGTGAACGGGATCCGGTGAATTCGTATCATTTCGAAAATCTCGGCGGCGCCTACCTGGATGCCGGCCAATACGCGTTAGCGGAAGAGGCATTCCGTGTGTACCAGGTCCTGGAACCGGACGATCAAGGTTGGCCGAGGGGGCACCTCGGACTGGCATTGCTTCTGCAGGGCAAAGCGGGCGAGGCCCTGCAGCACTTCGACGAAAACTTCGTCGAGGACCATCCGCTGCGCTTTCTCGGCAAGACGCTCGCCCTGCATGACCTGGGCCGCGCCGACGAGGCGGCGGCAGAGTTGGCCCGGCTCCTCGAGGTTGACCCGAATCAGCCAGCCATCGACTGGGTGATCGGTGCTGCCTATGCATGGCTCGGCGCAAAGGACGAGGCGTTCGGCTATTTCGAACGGCAAAAAGAGGCATCCATCATGGCGTTCACCTCGATGGGTAACAGTCCCCTTTATGCCAACTTGCGGGACGATCCGCGCTGGCTGCCCTTGCTGATCTCCGTCAACCTGGATCCCGATTATCTGGCATCGATTGAATTCAACCCGAGACTGCCGGCCGAAATTCGCTTGCCGGAGAAAGTCACTACTCGATGACGATCTGGACGTCCTCGATCTTGCGTTATAATTTCCGTCACTGACGCAAAGGAATCATTTTCAGTTTCGGCGGGAAGGTGACTTTGAGAGCACCAAATTGGCAGTTTGAGGAAGGGACTCGGTGACGAAACTGGCGGCACCATATCGTCGTGCTACGAGTGAAGATGTACCGGAATTGCCAAAGCTCGTAAACCTTGCGGGCGATGGATTGCCGCTGTATTTGTGGGCGAAGCTTGCGGGTGCGGATGAATCTCCGTGGGATGTTGCCGCCAAGAGAGCGAGAAGCGGCAAGGGCGGCTTCGCGTACGAAAATACTATTATTCGAGAGGAGGGCGGCAAGGTAGCCGCTTGCCTAATCGGTTACCCGCTCTCTTGCGCTCCACAGGTGCATGACCTCAATGACGTACCTGCAATGGTTGTGCCGTTGTACGAGCTGGAGCATCTTGTGCCCGGAACTTGGTACGTCAATGTGCTGGCGACATTTCCGGAGTTTCAAGGAAATGGCATCGGTACCGAGCTCTTGCACGTCGCAGAAGCTTTGGCACGCGATTCCTTGTGCGCAGGTCTAAGCCTCATTGTGTCCGATGCGAATGTCGGGGCACGGCGACTGTACGAGAGACACGGGTTCCGTCAACAAGCGACGCGACCGATTGTGAAAGAAGACTGGCAGCACACAGGTCAGAACTGGGTCTTGCTCACGAAGGACTTCCCGCACAGCAAATGCGATAGTCCCCGCCTGGTGCTGCCGTCGGCGTTTCGGTGAGTGATCCCATTTCATCGTTTAGGCCAAGGCTATACCTGCCCGTTCCGCCAGGACCAAGTCCGTGAGTAGTGTTTCCACGTACAGATTGATGGTCACAGACTATGGTTAGATCCGTTCACCCAAACGACGACACGAATTTCCAGGCATGTGGGACTAGAATGGACTCCAATCTTGTGCGATACACTGACTTCGCCGAGGGCAATTGGATTCGTAGGGCTTTCGATTCCGAAGGCTGCGATCGGTTTGGTCACAGGACTGCGCGTTACGGGGATCCTGAAGTGCCTCTCAATGAAGAATCTGAATCAAGGCCCCGAGGCGTTAGCATCCTAAGTGTTCGCTTGTGGAAGTACTGCGGTCGACCTGGCTTCACAGTAACTTCCGCTTTCTGCACAAAAGCAGTCAGCCGATGATGTTGCGTTATAATTTCGGCCACTTACGACAAGCGGCCGTCCAAATAGCGGCACCGCACACCACGTATCGGAATTCCTCTCATGCTGCTACGCAGTATCACCCAACACGTAAAACAGCAGAACTGGTTTGCCGTATGGGTGGACTTCCTGATAG
>JARRMH010000327.1:0-5750 GCA_037386205.1 Woeseiaceae bacterium
CGGAGATCGTCCACGAGCGCCGGTTTCAGGGGATTGCAGGAGAACACGTGCTTGATGTCGGTGAGCATCAGCTCCTGGTGTTGCTGCTCGTGGTTCAGGCCGAGGGTCACCAGGAAGGCGAGTTCGGGGTCGTCGCCGCGATTGGCGAGCAGCCGACTCATGGCCTCGTCCACGTGCCGCCGGTAATTCATGATCTCGCCGACCGTGGGCCGCGAGAGCAGGCCGCGCTCGGGCCGGCGATGCATCTGGCCGACGGTGTAGTAATAAGAGTTGAAGAGGTAGTCGTAGGCGTCGTGGAACGGGATGTAGTCATCCGACTGTTCCTGCAGCAGGAAGCGCTCGAAGAACCAGCTCGTGTGGGCGAGATGCCACTTCGTCGGGCTCACGTCCGGCATGGACTGCACCACGAAGTCTTCGGGCGCGAGCGTCTCGCAGAGCGCGAGGCTCCGGGCGCGGACGCGGGAATAATAAAGGGGCAGGGATTCCTGTCCGTAGTCCGGGCGGATGTCGGCCGGGGCGGAGTGTCCGTAGTCCGGGCGGATGTCGGCCGGGGCGGAGGCCATCGATCGCTCCTCGTGAGTCAGTCTCAAGGGTAGGCGGCACCCGGAGGGGTGTCAAAAGAGAGCACCGACGGTCACTTTATCATCGGTGGATGACGCTGCCGTGACGGTCGAACCGCCTGGTGCTGTGATCCGCGCCGATACAGCGCTATAGCGACGGGGAAGTGCGGCCCGGCAGTCCCTTGACTCCCCGCCTCAGGGCCGCTGTAATAGCGGGCCCCCGCGATCCCGCCTGACGGATCGCTGCGTAGGAGGGGCTTCAGCCCCGATCCCAGGAGGGCCAGGTAGCTCAGTTGGTAGAGCAGCGGACTGAAAATCCGCGTGTCGGTGGTTCGATTCCGCCCCTGGCCACCAAATGCACAAAACGAAAGCCCCCGGGCGTGCCGGGGGCTTTCTCGATGCAAATAAGGCAGTTTTCTGTTCAGTATTCCAGCAGCGATGTCCCATCCACCAGGTCGATCTCGCCGATCGTACTGCCCCGCGCTCTGAGGAAGGCGTCGATTGTCTCCGGGCCGGGATCTACCGCTTCGATCTCCAACTCGTCAAAGATATCGGAGCTGTTGATAGTCAGATCAACGATACCGGCGTTCTCCTCGACGAATTTGTAGTCGTCGCCGATCCACGAGGCATTCAGGCTCACTTCGATACTGCCGTCGCCGGCTTCTTCGAATTCGAGGTCACCGGTTTCGTAGACGTTGACCAGCCGTGCACGGTTGTCGCCTTCGTCTTCTTCCGACACCTTGATACCTTCATCGACGTTGTCGATGCTCGTCACATCAATGAAGCTGAGATCGGCGCCGCCCGGACCGGCCTCGTCAAAATCGAGGCCCTCGTCGTAATTCTCTATCACATTGACGTTGCGGATCTTGCCGACGACCGATCCGGGGCCCTCCTCGTCAATGTCGAAGCCATCGTCGACGTCCGGGTCTCCGTCGTCGTCGCAGTCATCCCCGGGTACGAATTCGTTAATCAGGCAGTACTCGCCGTTCTCGGTGAATGAGACGTGCCTCACGTCAACGTAGACGCTCCCGTAACCGCCCTCGTCGAGCTCGATGCCGTCTGCGCCGACCTTGTCGAACGTCGAATTGTTCGCGGACAGATAGATGTCGCCGTAGCCACGCTCGTCGACGCGTACTCCGTCGGCGTCCTGCGTTCCAAAGCCGCTCCTCTGGACCAGGACGTTGTTGAGCCGCACGCTCACAGACGCGGCAGAGCCCTCGCCTTCACCACTGTTGCCGTCGCCGCAGGAATCCGGGTCCTCGCCGCCGTCTTCAGTCTCGAGCAGGCAGTCGGAGACGTGTATACCGTGGTTGCCGGTACCGAGAACGGTAACGTTGTTCAGGTCCAGCTGAACGAGACCGGTGGCGTCCGCGGGAATGTCGACGTAGATCGCCTTGCCACCACCCTCATTGACCAGCCGCTCCCACGGCCCGTCCTCATCGCCGCCGCCGGCATCGAAAGTCAGATTCCTGACCGAGAGATCGGCGCCATGGGAGATCGTTAGCATAGCTTCGAGGCCGAGACCGAAGCCGTCGATGGTCTGGCCACTCCCATTGATCGTCAATGGCGTGGTGCCGTTGTAATAAAGCGGTGCTTCGAGATCAATCAGATCGACGGTCGGATCTATCACAATTGTCGAGGCGCCGCTCATTAACGCTGCCCTGAGTGAGCCCGGCCCGTTGTCGTTGCCGTTGATGACTTTGGCAGAAGGACCGGCCGCGGCTAAGGCCGGCAGGAGTATCGTACCGGCCAGGACGCTCCAGACGGTTGTTCTCATTTCTTTTCTCCCATGATGCTCTGTTGTTGGTTTGTCCGCTTACGCTAAAAGGCAGGTGTTAAAGGACCGTTAAGCTTGGAACGCATTTTCAAACTCGAACCGCAGGATTCGGAGCGGCGCCAGCTGCTCGCGTGCGCCGCCCAACTCACCCCGCGTGTCTCCAGGTGGACGCTAGCCGAATATTCCGGCCAGCTGGACCGTCATCATCATGATTCGGCCGTTACTCCGGCTTGCTCATAAAGAGGAACTGTCCGCCCTGCACGAGATTCTCACTGTCGATCGGTCCGCCACGCAGGCTGTGCGCCTGGACATTGAAGAACAGCAGGCGCTCGCCTTCCGCACCGAACAGCTCGGTAACGTCGATGATGCCGGAGGTCTCCCAGTTGCCGAGGTCGAGGGGGTTGGTATCCACCTGATTAGTCGGCACGCTGTCTCGATAGACTTGAGCCACGCGATCGACAAGGCCGGACGTGGGATCAAGCTTCCAGATCGAAGTCTCCTCACCGCTGACGTCGCCGAACCCCCCGACCGAGCGATCCTCCTGGATATAGATTTGACCGTCATCCGCCCAGACGAGGTTGTCGGGGCTGCGGATACCGTAGTCAGGATCCGGGAACTGCAGCCCGGCGTCGTCACCGTCGTAGACGATCGTAAGATCGGCGGTGATGTTATCCGTGCGAATGCGACCAGGATTTATCTTTACGTCGATAAGGTAGGTCGTGCCCCAGAGATCCGCGCCCTGGTTCAGCGTCGTATTGCGGCCTGTCGAGGCGAAAACCACCTGGCCTCCCTTGCCGGGCGCCGGGTTCGTGTGCAGATCCTCTGGACGTGAGAAGTTGAACGCGCCGATGTCGGCTTTTTGCTGGTCGAGGTAGGATTGCGTAGCAAACCCGAGCTCATCGAAGTTCGGATCGCCGCCACCGACCGCGGCGGCATTGTAGTTCTCGACCTCCACGAAGGTACCGCGGCGCGTCGTGCCCGTGCCATTCCAATCAGCCGGACTGACACTGCCGTCGTCGGCGACCCACATGTACAGTCTGCCGCCCGCCAGTCCGTTACGCTCGAGGAAACCACCACCGCGTTGCTTCTCACCGACGTAGAGCAGTAGCGGCGCGTCGCCGCGGTCGTCGCCGACCAGCACAGCCACGTGCGTCTTGTTGATCGTTGGGACGTCGAGCAGAGCGACGCTTTCCCAGGCGGCGCGGCCCATCCATGGTGCGGCATAGAGCACGTCGTTCGCTACATCGAGGACGAATTCCGTGCCGCCGCCCGTTTCTTCGCCCGAGAAGAAGATGTCGTCGACGAAACCGGCCTGGCCTTCGGCAACGTAACCCGCGGAGCACAGGCGATTCAAACCGCCGAAATCCAGATCCTGCGGACCGGTTACGGGCGCGCCTGCCCGGTTGATGATCGTGTGATACGCCGGTCCCATGTCGATGAGCTGGCGCGAGTCCTTGTCGAAGATTAGTGAAGAGATGCGCGCGCCCCTGAGTTCGGCACCATTCGCGAGCGTGTAGGTGTAGCCCTCTGTCGACCTGAGTTCGTGGTTAGCCGCGATTTCGACGGTATCGCCCCTGTCCCAGGCGCCCTGGCCGTCTGGAATGCCCGGCGGCGTGTAGCCGTTGAACGTCTCGCCGATCGTGAAGACCGGACCCGTGCTCCACGGTCCAAGGCCGACCGCTTGAGCCGGTTCGAATGTCTGGGCCAGCGATGTGTTAGCTGCAAGCAAGACTGTTGCCAATCCCAGCCCGCTCAACTGAAATTTGCTAGTTGTCATTCTGATGAACTCCATGTCAGTTCTGGTGACTTATCCGGTGAGGGTTGCCACCGGCTGCACGGAGAATCATCGGGTGATGAAGTTACGAGTCAGAGGAAATTGGATGAAGAAGCCATGAAGCATTCGATTCGAAACGGTTTCAGAATCGGGCCATCAACCTATCGGAAATCGATGACACATAGCAGCGGATTCCTGCGTGAGTCCTGCGTGTCTCAGCTGTGCATCGTCGTGCACCGTCACGCACCTGGAGCAAAGGACGCCCCGGTAAGTCTCTGAAATTATGGCCCTCGGGCAACCGGCGCCAAACTGGAAATTCGCGTGTCGGTGGTTCGATTCCGCCCCCTGGCAACCATTCCCATCTTTTCTCGGACTGCCTTATTGTCGGGGGAGCCTGCGGTTCAAGACATCGGAATTTGGTGATTCCGGATTCCGCAATGTCCCGAGAAAAGCCAGGATCTGCTGCTGATCGTGCTCGCTCAATCCCCCGAACAGCTCTCTGGCGGGCTGAGCCGCACCCCCATGGGCCAGAATGGCCTCATGCAAAGTCAATGCCCTTCCGTCGTGGAGGTAAGGAGCCGTATCTGCCACGCCCCAGAGTTTTGCGGTAATGAATTCCCTGTTCTGTTGCTCGGTGGCGCCGGCGAAAGACTCTGCCAGGCCGTCGCCCATGTCATGCCGCTTGAGATCGGAAAACATCGGTACCTCGATACCACCTGATTTGCTCCTCCTGAACGCAGCCGGATTCTCCGTAAGGTCTACGGAGTAGAAAACGTTGGCATCAGGATCGTCCTCGACCTCCGGGAATGCGTATCGAAGCACCTTTTCGCGGGTCGTCAGGGCCGGGACGTGACAGTCCGCGCATCCGATGCTCCCAAACAATTCGAAACCCGGGCCGGCGTCCCTGTCGTTGCGAATCTGCACCGGCGTTTCCTGCGTCGTGACGAATATTTCCAGCGCAGACATCTCACCGGTAAGAATCTCGTTGTCGATCCCATCCTGATCTGCATCCCATGGGAACACTTCTGCCGGCTGCATACCGAGATGAAACATCATCGCCCCTTTGTCGAATTCGCGAACCGAGGAGAATTCGCCTTTGCGCCCGAAGGGCCGGATCACCAGATCCGGATCGACGCCTTCGATGTGGCTGTAGTCGATGCTGCCGTCGGAGTAGGACACCAGATATCCGAAATCCACGCCCTTGACGATCAATTCGTGTATTCCGGGACGCGCTTTCGCGGCGTTCCTGATACTTTGCAGTTCCTCGGTCATTTCCTTGGCCGCCAGCTGTACGCCGCCGGTACCGAACAACGCAGGCGGATTGATCAATCTGCCGTCCATCTCCGCGATGCCCTGGGTCAGCGTTCCGGCGACGTCTTTGCCATCCACATCGATGAATGTCGCTCTGAAGACGGGGGAGGTGTTGATGCCGCCAGAGCCGCCGATCCCGAACGTGAATGGCACCGTGGCCGCACTGACCACGCTGTGGCATTCCACACACGTCTGTGCGTCAAGGCCATTCACCCTGAGGAATGTTCCATTATTCCCCAGGGTCGGCCGACCGCCTCCATCTTCGCTGGTGGTATTGAGTTCGTCCCATCGAAATTCGCCATCACCGTAACCGTCCGCCCTGTTGAAG
>JARRMH010000328.1:0-3383 GCA_037386205.1 Woeseiaceae bacterium
CTGCCGGCGGCGGCCGGCAATTCCTGCCGCGGCCCATCGCGCCGATTGCACAACAGGATTTCGAGTAGCGCCCAGATGAGGAGGCTGCCGAACAGGAGGACGGACCGCGAGTCGCCATTCGTCAACAGGTGCGATACTGCCCACAGCACCGTGCCGATCATCTGGGGATGCCGTAAAACGCGTTTCAAATAGCCTCGCATTTGCGCAGCCAAGAACAGCACGAGGCCCGCGAAAACCAGCGCGGATGGCAGCAACCCGGGCGCCATGGGAGGAATGTAGACCGGCCGCGGCACGGCCGCCTTCCAGCCGAGTACGATCAGTATGAGTCCGGCGAGAATCAACACCGAAAATACGGCTTTGTAGGGATTTTCTCCCAGTCTGGACACGAGCCTGTCACGTGCTGCGGGCATGAGTGACGGGAACAGGTGGACGACGCAAAAAAGCACGATACCCGTGAGCAGCAGGCCCATGTCGAAACACTCCTCGATCTGGTGCAGGGAGCGTCCAGTATACTGCGCGTGAACTCAGTGGGGCGATCAAAATGGACGCAGCGGTATTGACGATTTCGTGGCAGGGGCTCGTGGTTGCGGCGGTACCGGTCGTGCTTGTGCTCGCCATTTTGTGGCGCTGGTCGGCCGGCGCAGGCACTGCCG
Organism: Woeseiaceae bacterium; assembly: GCA_037386205.1. Classification (GTDB taxonomy): domain Bacteria; phylum Pseudomonadota; class Gammaproteobacteria; order Steroidobacterales; family Woeseiaceae; genus UBA1847. The sequence continues at coordinate 654 of JARRMH010000328.1, forward strand.
TTTACGCCACCGCCCGTATGCTCGCGCAGCTGCTGCTCATCGGCTATGTGCTCGTCTATATTTTCGAGGCGGGCGAACCATCGATCGTGCTCGTCGTGCTCGGCGTGATGCTTATGGCAGCCAGCTTCATTGCTATCCGGCCGCTGGCCCAAACGTCTGTCGGGATTTACTGGCATGCCTTTCTCGCCATTTCGATTCCCGGACTCCTCGTCCTGGCGCTCGTCAGCCAGCTCAGCATCGACGTCGATCCATGGTTCGAGCCGCGTTACCTCGTGCCGCTGGCCGGCATGATCTTCTCCGGGGCCATGAACGCGGTCAGTCTTGCCGGCGAGCGTGCGCAGTCAGAGGCCGCCCGCGGAAGTGCTTATTTCGAGACCCGCCGGATAGCGCTGCATGCCGCCCTGATTCCGATTACGAACTCGCTGTTCGCTGTCGGCCTGGTTGCATTGCCGGGCATGATGACAGGTCAGATCCTGTCCGGAGTGTCGCCGCTCGTCGCGGCGAAGTACCAGATCGTCGTCATGCTGATGTTGTTCGGCGTTGCCGGGTTGTCCGCATCGTTTTTTATTCTGCTGGAACGCCCTGCTTTGCTGGCGCTCGCAGAGGAGCAGGAGTGAGAACACTGACCGTGTTCGGAAGACTCCTCTGGTTCGGCCTGCTCTTGGTCGCGATAGCGGCATTGTGTGCGCTGGCCTGGTTGCGCTGGGAATCCCACCAGCCACGCGATGCGTGGCTCACGGAGCGTCATGGGCAACTCGCCGACGTTCAGTCCGAGCCTGGCGTCACCGCGCGCGAACAACTGACCGAGCAACTTGTGCTGTCCTCCGATTCCGGGCTGCAGGTGACGGCGCGCCTGCTGCGCGATGCGCGACAGGACCCGGCACTGCCGGTCCTGATCGTGCTGGGCGGCCATCGAACCGGGAGTGACGCCGTTGACCTGTTCGGAGACGTCGGCCCTCGTGCCGTGGTGGGGCTGGACTATCCCTACGACGGACCCGAGAAGGTCCGCGGCGTGTCCCAGACACTCGGCGCGATTCGCCCGGCACGGCAGGGCTTGCTCGACACCGTACCCGCGGTGTCGCTGCTGATCGACTGGCTTACAGAACAATCCTGGGTCGACCCCCGGCGCATCGTCGTCGTCGGCGCCAGCCTCGGCGTCCCGTTCGCCGCGACCGCCGCCGCCCGTGACTCGCGTATTACAGGCGTAATGCTGGTCCACGGTGCCGCCGACAATCGACTGTGGATCGAGGCCCAACTGGAGCGACGCATCGGCCTCGAGTTGCTGCACCACCCGTTGTCGGTCGTACTGCACTGGCTGGCCTACGGCCCGGTACATGATACGAGCAAGCACGTTGCAGCCATCGCGCCCCGTCCGGTCGTGATCGTCGGTGCACGAGCGGACGAGCGCACGCCGGCAGGGCAGACCGAGTTGCTTTTCGCGCTGGCCGGCCAGCCGAAGCGGCTGCGCTGGACCGAAGGGAAGCACATCGAGCCGGACCGACCCGAGATCATCGCTGCGCTGTTACGGATTGCCGACGAGGAGATGGCATTGCTTACGGGAGGGGACGAATGAAAAAGCCCCCTCGGAGGGGGCTTCCTGTCGTCTGGTGCCCAGGAGAGGACTTGAACCTCCACGGGGTTACCCCCACTAGCACCTGAAGCTAGCGCGTCTACCAATTCCGCCACCTGGGCAGGTCGAACCGCGTACAATGCAGCTCGTGCGGGTGGCGCACTGTACGAAAGCGGTCGTCGCCTGTCAATCTTCACACGCACATGTTCCCTGCAGGAGTGGCGGCACTTGGCACGCAGACGCAAAACAAAGAATAAGCAGCACCAGCGCAAGTCCTACAAGCACCCAATCCCGGGCCCGAACGAACTCATCGACTTCCTCGAAGCAACCGGCCGGCCGGTCAAGGCCGAGGCAATTCTCGACGCGTTCGGCCTCAAGGGCCAGCGCATGCGATCGTTGCTCATCGAGCGGCTGGACAAGATGGTCCGCGCCGGCAAGATCCTCGAGAATCGCCGTGGCGAGTTCTGCCTGACGGCCAAGCTCGATCTCGTGACCGGCACCGTGAGCGGGCACAAGGACGGCTTCGGTTTCGTGATCCGGGACGATGGCGAAGCGGACGATATCTACCTGTCGGCTCGCGAGATGCGGTCCCTGTTCGACGGCGACCGGGTGGCTGTAAGGATCAGCGGCAAGGACCGTCGTGGCCGGGCCGAGGGCCAGCTCGTGGACGTTCTCGAACGCGGTACGCAGCGGGTGGCCGGCCGCTTCATCCGGGAACGGGGCATCGGCATCCTGATCCCGGATAATCCGAAGATCGCCCACCGGGTGCTGGTGCCAAAAGACGCCTGGGGTGGCGCGAAACCGGGCCAGGTGGTCGTCGCGGAAATCGTTGATTACCCGACGCAGGTGGAGCAGGCGACGGGCCGGATCGTAGAGATACTCGGCGTCCCGGGTGAAAAGGGTATTGCGACCGATATCGCCATCCACTCGCACGCGATCCCTTACCAATGGCCGCAAGGGGTAAAAAAGGAGACCAGCCAGCTCGGCAAGGTTGTCTCCTCCAGGGCCAAGGAAGGGCGCTACGATCTTCGCGATGTGGATCTGGTGACCATCGACGGTGCGGATGCGCGTGATTTCGACGATGCCGTCTATTGCGAGCGGGCGGGTGACGGCTGGACGCTGCTGGTTGCCATCGCGGACGTGTCTCACTACGTCAGGGT
>JARRMH010000329.1:0-3383 GCA_037386205.1 Woeseiaceae bacterium
GGTCGTGAACGCCGTAAACGCCGCGAGTATGAAGACGATGGCCGGGATCAGCGACACGGGCAACGAGTCGGCCAGCAGTGTCACAAGGTATGGCGCCGTGTTCAGGGCCGCGGTCAGGTCGGAAAGTGCCCACGCGAGCACGAGGATGATCATGCCGAACAGCGTGGCCCGCAGGCCGCCGTACCAGGCATCGACCGTCTCGTGCAGGTTCAGGATTCGCTGCCCGAGGGTCATGGCGGCCGCGACCAGCACACCAACGAACGACGAGTACATCATCGCGCGATACGGGCTGGTCGTTTCGAGAATTTCGATCATCGTGTCGCCCTCGCCGAGCGCGACCAGGCTGACGAGCAACGCGACGACCAGCGTTATGATCGGGACGAAGGCATTCACGGCGCGCAGCGGAATCTTGTCCTTCGGCTCCAGCGTATCGCCGCTGATAGCCGGCAGGTCGACAGCCGACACGGGCTTGACCACGCCGCCGCGGGCACGACGCTCCGCGGTCAGCATGGGCCCGAAGTCGCGCCCGCTTGCGGAGACCATCAACACGAAAATGATCGCGAAAATCGGGTAGAAGCTGTACGGGATCGAGTTGACGAACACCGTGTAGGCCTGCATGCCGGAAAGTTCATCGATCGAGGCGAGCGCCTGGTCGACAAGCCCGATCTCGTAGCCGATCCAGGTGGTTATCAGTGCGATACAGGCGACCGGGGCCGCCGTCGAATCGACGATGTAGGCCAGCTTCTCGCGGGATACGTTCAGGTGATCTGTCAGCGAGCGCGCCGTATTGCCGACGACAAGCGTGTTGCTGTAATCGTCGAAGAAGATCATCAGGCCCATGAGCCATACGGCGACCTGGCCACCAACCGCCGTGCGGGCGCGACTGACGATCGCCTGCACCACGCTCGCCATGCCGCCATTACGCGTGATAATCCCGACCATGCCGCCAATCATCATCGTAAACAGGATGATCGATACCCGGTCGAAGTCGACCAGCGCGCCTGCAACGTAGACCTGGAAGCTGTCGAGCAGCCCCCGTGCGGCCCCGTGCGGAGTGAACGACCGCAGCGCCGTGGCCCCGATCCAGAGACCCAGCAGCAGGGCCGGAATCACGTTGCGGAGCGTCAGCGCGATGACGATCGCGACGACGGCCGGCAGCACCGAAACCCAGCCGGGAATCACGCGCACGGACGTGGTTGCCGTAGCGCCGCCCGAACTCGCCTCGACAATCGTTGCTCCGGTCCCGGCGACGGTCAGGTTGGAGAAAACGGCCCGTCCCGATGCATCGGCCGGCTCCCGACTCGTCTCCCCGGCGATGCTCAGCGTGACGACGTCACCCGCCCCGGCTCCCGACACGGCGTAGTCAAGAGGGACTCCCGCGAGACCAACCGCGGGCGTCTCGATCTCGAGCGCGTCGGCCGGGCACGAAATCAGCAGCGCGAACCAGGCGGCCGCGATCAATCTGCGTGTGTTGATAAAGTTATTCCTGCAGCTCTTTTTCGACGCAAATTCTAGCATGGCACTCAGAATCTCGGCTGCAGCTGGCCGGCCGCCGCGCAGAGTATTGCCCCGAGGTTCGCGCGCCGGCTGTCCGTCAACCTGTGCGTCGGTCCGCAGATGGACATCGCGGCCAGAATGTCGCCCGATGCATTGCGAATCACGGTCCCGACTCCCGAGAATCCGTCCTCCAGTTCATCGACACTTTCAGCAAAACCGCGCCGGCGTATCCGTGCGAGTTGTTCCTCGAGTGCGTCCCGCGAGGTGATGGTTTTCACGGTCAACGGAGTGAGGCGCTCCGGCAGGCGGGCAAGCCCGTTGTCGCTGAACGCGACCACGGCTTTTCCCGTCGATGTCGCGTGCATGGCCCAGCGCGTACCGACGTTGCCGCCGGCCGCGACGCGGTGCCCGCCGCTGATCTCATCCAGAATCAGCATCGAATCCTCCACGGGAAGTTCCAGCGTCGCCGTCTCGCCGGTCTCCGCGGCGAGCTGACGCAGCAACGATCGCCCCTCGGTGCGCAAATTCTTGAAAGACATGGCCTGGGCACCGAGCGCCATGACGACCGGGCCCAGGCGGTATTTGCCGCTGTCGGTGTCCCGTTCCAGCATGCCCTCACTGAGCAGTGCCTGCAGCAGGCGGTGCGTCGTGGCCTTGTTGAGACCGCTGAGCTTACAGAGCTCGGCGAGCCGGAGCTCGGCCCGCTCGACCGTGAAGATCTTCAGCAGGTGAATAGCGCGGAGTACCGACTGCGCGCCCTGCGGTGATTCCATGGCTGTTGCCCCCGCGCGAGTGTTCCATATTATGGAATAATGTTTCATATTACATTAGCACATCGCTGGTTGCGGCGGCACCCGAAATCGCAGATGCTTCGCGCATGGCCAACACGCGATCGCTGCTCGCCGAAATACGGGCTGCAGAGAAGAGACACGGCAAGTTCGAGTCGCTGGAACTGCTGGTTCCCGACCTGTCGGGAATCCTCCGGGGCAAGCGGATTCGCCGCCCCGATTTCGACAAGGTTGCTCAAGGCGGTTTCGTGTTCTGCGGTGGCGCCACACTGCTCAATTCGCTCGGCGAGGTCACGAGCGGCGTGCCCTACGGGGCGGACGACGGCGACCCGGATCTGCCGGCCGTCCTGGTCCCCGGCTCGATCGTGCCGGTGCCCTGGGCGCGCAAACCGATGGCCCAGGCGATGTTCCGCATCGCCGCCGAGGACGGTGGCGACTTCTTTGCGGACCCCCGTACCGTGCTCGAGCGCACGCTACAGCCGCTGACCCGGCGCGGTATCAGGCCGGTCGTCGCCACCGAGCTCGAGTTCTACCTGCTCGACGGGCGCAGCCGCGAGGTACGCGTCGGCGCCCCGCTCGTTCCCGGCACCGACCGTCCCCAGCCGGGCCCGCAGGTCTACGTCCCCGACGACCTTTTTGAGGTTGAGGGCTTCCTCGACGACGTCTACGCATGGTGTGCGGCGCAGAATGTCCCCGCTGAAGCGGCTACCTCGGAGTATTCGCCAGGCCAGTTCGAGATCAATCTTCACCACGTCGATGACGCGGTCCTGGCCTGCGATCACGCGGTCATGCTCAAGCGCATCGTCAAGGCTGCGGCTCGCAAGCACGGCCTGATTGCCTGTTTCATGGCCAAGCCATTCGAAGAGGACGCAGGCAATGGCCTGCACATGCACATGAGCCTCGTCGACAAGAATGGCCAGAACTATTTCTCGCACGGGAAGGAGAAGATGGCCCTGCCGCCCTTCTCGGCACGCCTGCGGCAGGCCGTCGGCGGGCTGCTCGAACTGATGCCCGAATCGACGGCCCTGTTTTGCCCGAACGCCAACTCCTACCGACGCCTGCGCCCCGACATGTTTGCCCCGGTCGAACCCAACTGGG
>JARRMH010000330.1:0-3382 GCA_037386205.1 Woeseiaceae bacterium
ACTTCTTCGATCTGGCCCGTCGACAGCCTGTGCCCGGCGACGTTGATGACGTCGTCGGTGCGTGACATCACGTAAATGTAGCCGTCATCGTCGACGTAACCGGCATCGCCGGTCTCATAGAAGCCAGGGAAGGTTGTCAGGTAGGAACTGCGAAAACGTTCTTCGGCATTCCACAGGCCGGGGAGCGTGCCCGGGGGCAACGGGAGCCTGCATGCGATGGCCCCGGTTTTGCCCGGGGCCACGTCATTGCCGCTGGCATCCAGGGCATGGACATCCCAGCCGGGTGCGGCCGGCCCCACCGAACCGGCTTTCACCGGCAGCAACTCGATGCCGATGCAGTTGGCTGCGATAGCCCAGCCGGTCTCGGTCTGCCACCAGTGGTCGATCACCGGGATGGAGAGTTTGTCCTCGGCCCAGTGCAGCGTGTCGGGGTCGCAGCGCTCACCGGCGAGGAACAGCGCACGCATGTGGGCGAGGTCATAGTTGCCGATCAGGTCTCCGTTGGGATCCATCTGCTTGATCGCACGGAACGCGGTCGGTGCGGTGAACATCGTCGCGACCTTGTGTTCGGCGGCCACGCGCCAGAAGGCCCCGGCATCCGGCGTGCCGACCGGTTTGCCCTCGAAAAGGACCGTCGTGTTGCCATGCAGCAACGGACCGTAAATGATGTAGGAGTGCCCGACGACCCAGCCGATGTCCGACGCCGCCCAGTAAACCTCCCCCGGATCGACGCCATATATGTTCTTCATCGACCAGTGGAGTGCAACGGCATGCCCGCCGTTGTCGCGCACGATGCCCTTGGGCTGCCCGGTCGTTCCCGACGTGTAGAGCAGGTACAAAGGATCGGTGGCATCGACCATGACACAGTCGTGCGGGTCGGCTGCGGCCGTCGCCTCGCCCCAGTCCACGTCGCGGCCGGACACCATGGCCGCTTCTGCCTGGGGCCGCTGGAAGATGATGCACCGCTCGGGTTTGTGCTTCGCGAGCTCGATCGCCTCGTCGAGCAGCGGTTTGTATTCGACGATGCGCGTCGGTTCGATGCCGCAGGATGCCGACACCATCACCCTGGGCCGGGCGTCGTCGATACGCGTCGCCAGTTCGTTGGATGCGAAGCCGCCGAACACGACCGAGTGCACGGCGCCAAGACGCGCGCAGGCGAGCACCGCCACGATCGCTTGCGGAATCATCGGCATGTAGAGGATGACCCGGTCGCCGGCAGTAACGCCTTGCGCGGCAAGGGCACCTGCAAATTGCGCCACCTCGGTGAGCAGTTCGGCGTAGCTGATGCTGCGCTTCGTGTCGGTCACCGGACTGTCGTAGATCACGGCAGCCTGGTTGCCGCGGCCGCGCTCGACATGGCGGTCGAGTGCGTTGTAACAGGTGTTCAGGCGGCCGCCCTCGAACCAGCGATAGATCTGCGGTGAGGGTTCCGACAGGACGCGGTCCCAACTCTTTTCCCAGTCTATGCCTGCGGCAGCCTCCGCCCAGAATTCTTCAGGATTCTCGATCGATGCCCGGTGGGCCGTTGCATAATCAGTCATGATTAACCAGCGAATTGGTGGACCCCATCAGTCTAGGGATTGACCTCCAGGCCTGCCATTGGACCAAAGGCGCATATTCACTCTTCCTCTTCGAGGAACACGACCGGAACTTCGGCAAACCAGGTCGCGCCCTGCGCGGTGACCGCGACACGGATCGTTGCCTCGTCAGACGACGGGCGAGGAATCAGGCCCTGCCACTCACGGCCCGCTTCGTCGGTTCGTGTCATCGGCGCGGGTGCCGAATCCGTGTCGTTCTCGAACAGGCTGATGGCCGCACTTTGCAGCGTATGGGATGACGACATGTCGAGGGCGACCGAGCTTGCTGCCAGCATCTCGGGCCGAATCGACAGTTTGAAATCTGCATTGTGAAGATCGCAGGCTCCGCTCGCGTAGCGGCAGTTGGAGCGGGCGACGAGCTTGTAGGTCTTGCCCGACTCTGCGGCCTGTGGCTTCTCGCCGATAAGAGATCCCACCGCGTACCAGGCGAGGATCGCGAGGATCGGTGCCACGATCAGGGCGACGACGACGTGCTTGTTCTTCCACATGGTTGCAGTGTAACGCATCGCCGCTCCCGCACATCCATGTGCTCCGCGGCATACGACCATCCCTGGTCAAAAAAAGAGGGGGGCGCGAAGCCCCCCTTGCAAGCGTTAGCCTTTTTCCTAGTGTCCGACGGCTTCGCGTGCGCCATGCGGAACGCGGATGTCTTCGACCAGGTGCTGGATGTGTTCGGGCGGTGGTGCGGTGACTTTCGAGACCACGAAGGCAACGATGAAGTTGACAATCGCACCCACTGCGCCGAAGGCATTCGGCTCAATGCCCATGAACCAGTTCTCCGGCATGTCGCCGAGATAGGACGTGCTCTGGATGAACATGATGCCCTTGTGCTGGAACACATACAGCAGCGTGACGCCAAGTCCCGCAACCATGCCGGCGATCGCACCTTCCTTGTTCATGCGTTTGTAGAAAATGCCGTACATCAGCACGGGGAAGATGGACGAGGCCGCCAGTCCGAACGCGAGGGCGACTGTGCCCGCTGCGAAGTCCGGTGGGTTGAACCCGAGATAGCCTGCCAGCAAGATCGCGCCCGCCATCGCGATGCGGCTGGCGAGGAGTTCCTGCTGTTCCGTTATCTCGGGTTTGAACACGCCTTTCAACAGATCGTGGGATATCGCGGATGATATGGCGAGCAATAGTCCGGCAGCCGTCGATAATGCCGCTGCCAGGCCGCCTGCGGCAACCAGTGCCACGACCCAGTTCGGCAGCCCGGCGATCTCCGGGTTGGCCAGTACCATGATGTCGCGGTCTACCGTGACCATCTCGTTGGTTGCCGCGTCGGCGCTGTAAACGATTTCGCCATCGCCATCCTTGTCTTCGAACGCCAGCAGTCCGGTTTCTTCCCACTTGCGGATCCACGTCGGACGCTCGTCGTAAACCATCTGTTCGCCGGACGGCAGGTTGATCGTTTCGATCAGGTTCAGGCGTGCCATCGCGGCGACGGACGGCGCCGTCGTGTAGAGGATCGCGATGAAGACGAGTGCCCAGCCCGCCGAGCTGCGTGCGTCCGCGACTTTCGGTACCGTGAAGAAGCGAATGATGACGTGCGGCAGGCCTGCCGTGCCGATCATCAGCGACAGCGTGTACATGAACATGTTCGTCAGGCTCAACCTGACATTGGTCGTGTACGCCGTGAATCCCAAATCGTTCAAAACCTGGTCGAGCCGGTCGAGCAGGTACACCTCGCTACCCGACATCGTGGAACCGAGACCCAGTTGCGGAATCGGGTTGCCCGTCAGCTGTATCGAAATGAAGATTGCCGGGATCGTGTAGGCGAGAATCAG
>JARRMH010000331.1:0-3366 GCA_037386205.1 Woeseiaceae bacterium
CAGGCCGAGACGGCCCACGACGCGGCGACGACCGCCGTGGCCGAAGCGTCGGCCACGCTACGGGCCGAGGTGCCCGGCCAGGTCCTCGAAGTGCATTTTCGCGAAGGGCAGCGGGTCGAGAAAGGCGACCGCCTGTTTTCAATCGAGGCGACGGTTCTCGAAGCCGAAGTCAACGAGGCCCGCGCCAACGTGGACCGCAGCGAATCCGCGTTCACGCGCGCCGAAGAACTGCAACGCAAAGGGCTGATCTCAGGGACTGACTACGACGCGGCGCGTGCCAACTATGACGTGGACCGCGCGCGCCTGCGGTCGTCCCGGGCACGCCTGTCGAAAACGGTCATCCGCGCCCCGTTCGACGGCTACGTCGGCCTGCGACGCATCAACATCGGTGACTACGCCACCATCGGGCAGGAACTGGTGGACGTCGTGAAACTCGACCCGTTGCGGGTCAACTTCAGCGTCCCGGAAACATTGCTGGCGAAAGTCCAGCAGCAGCAGCCCATCGCTGTCCGGGTCGACGCCTACCCCAACGAGTCGTTCGCGGGCGAGATTGTCGCCGTATCGCCCTACTCCGACGTCGAGGGGCATAGCCTTGAGGTGCGCGCCGAATTGCCGAACCCGGATCTCAAGCTGCGGCCCGGTCTCTTCGTGCGTGTCCTGGTTTCACTGGGGACCAAGGACGACGCCATTCTCGTGCCGGAGCAGGCAATCTGGCCCATCGGGCAGGACAAGACCGTCTTTGTCGTCACGGATGGCAAGGCCGAGCGCCGCGTCGTCCGGCTCGGCGAACGCCAGCCCGGCTCGGTCGAGGTGCTCTCGGGCCTCGAGGTCGGCGACGTGATCGTCACGGCCGGGCAAATGAAGCTGTACGACGGCGCCGCCGTCAACAGCGTAAACAGCGACGCAGCAGCGTCCCGATAACCGGCGGGCAACGACATGCAGCTGACAGAGGTTTCCATCCGGCGCCCGGTTCTCGCGACCGTGATGAGCCTGATCATCGTCCTGGTCGGGCTGATCTGCTACGACCGTCTTGCGGTACGACTGATCCCGAACGTCGACGAGCCGATCGTTACCGTTTACACGTTTTATCCAGGCGCCAACGCGCAGATTATCGAGACGCAGATCACCAAGCCCATCGAGGACGCGTTGTCCGGTATCGACGGTGTCGACTACATCCGGTCGATCAGCCGGGCCGAAAGCAGCCAGGTTACCGTGCGCTTCAAGCTCGACCGGGATCCCGACGGCGCGGCGAGTGACGTTCGCGATCGCGTCGCCCAGTCACGCGGCAATCTTCCGGAGGAAGCGTTCGACCCGATCGTCCAGAAGCAGGAGGCCGATGCCCAGCCGATTATCTACCTGGCGTTTTCCTCCGACCGGCACGACCTGATCGAAATTGCCGACGTGGCCAACCGGCTGGTCAAGGACCAGATCCAGACCATCCAGGGTGTCGCCGAGGCGCAGGTGTACGGCAACCGCTACGCCATGCGCATCTGGCTGGACCCGGAAAAACTCGCGGGCTACGATCTGACGCCGCTCGACATCGAGCAGGCGCTGCGCGCCCAGAACATCGAGGTGCCGGCCGGTCGCGTCGAGAGCCTGCAGCGGGAATTCACGGTGCTGGCCGAAACCGACCTGCGCGAGCCCGAGCAGTTCGCGGCGATCGTCCTCAAGGAAACCGGCTCGTTTCTCGTGCGCCTGGGCGACGTCGCGCGCGTCGAACTCGGTCCGGACTCATCCCGCTTTCGGGCACGGTTCAATGACCGCAACGCGGTGCCCCTCGGGATCGTCAAGCAGGCCGTTGCCAACCCGCTGGATATCTCGGTCGCGCTGCGCGAGATGTTGCCGCGAATCTCCGCAACCCTGCCGGAAGGCATGCGCGTCGAAGTCGCCTACGACAGCACCGTTTTCATCGACAAGTCCATCAAAGAGGTCTATGTCACCGTGGGCGAGGCCGTGGTCCTCGTCGTACTCGTGATTTTCCTGTTCCTGCGCAACTGGCGTGCGGTCGCGGTGCCGGTCGTCACGATTCCGGTGTCGCTGATTGGCGCGTTCGCGTTGATGTATGTCTTCGGCTTCACGATCAACACGCTGTCGTTACTGGCCATGGTGCTCGCGATCGGGCTCGTGGTCGACGATGCGATCGTGATGCTCGAGAACATCTACCGGCATATCGAGGAAGGCATGAAACCCCTCGAGGCGGCGATCCAGGGCAGCCGTGAGATCGGCTTTGCGATCATCGCCATGACCATCACCCTGGCCGCCGTGTACATGCCGTTTGCCTTCTCTACCGGGCGCAGCGGCAGGCTGTTCATCGAATTCGCCCTGACGCTCGCGGGCGCCGTGCTGGTATCGGGATTCGTCGCGCTGACGCTGTCGCCTATGATGTGCTCGAAGCTGCTGCGTCACAAGGAAAAGCATAATCGCCTGTTTGAACTGAGTGAGGAGTTCTTCAACCGGATTAACGCGGGCTACCACACCTTGCTCGGCGGCCTGCTCCGGCACCCGAAGACGGTGCTCGGCTTTGCGGCCGTCATTATCGGGTGCATGGTGCTGCTGTTTCGGACGCTGCCCGAGGAACTGGCACCCGCCGAAGACCAGGGTCTGATTATCGGCATCGGCACCTCTCCCGAGGGATCGACCATCGAATTTTCGGACCGCTATGCGCAGCAGATGGTCGATGTCATCCGCGAAATTCCCGAGCAAGACCGGTATTTCAGTTTCACGGGCTTCAATTCGGTAACCAATTCCATCACGTTCATGGGCCTCAAGGACTGGGATGAGCGCGAGCGCAGTGCCCAGCAGATCGCGCAATCGATGTTTCCGCAGTTCTCGCAGATAGCCGGCATCATGGCCTTTCCGATCACGCCGCCGCCGCTCGGCATCGGGGGCTGGGGGCAGCCCGTCAACTTCGTGGTCCAGAGTACGCAATCGTGGGAAGAGCTGCAGGCGATCGTCGAGAGCATGCTGGCGAAGATGGGCGAAAACCCGAACCTGACCAATCCCGATTCCGATCTCGAGCTGAACAAGCCCGAGCTCAAGATTGATATGAACCGCGAGAAGATCGCCTCGGTCGGCAGCAGTGTCGACGCCGTCGGACGTACTCTCGAAACCATGCTCGGCGGCCGCAATGTCACGCGCTTCAAGAAAGGCACCGAGCAATACGACGTTATCGTCCAGGTCGAGGACTCGGCACGCCAGACGCCGGATGACCTCAGCAATATTTTTGTTCGCGGCGCCGGCGACGAAATGATTCAGTTGCAGAACCTCGCGACCGTATCCGAGCAGGTCGCGGCGAAGGAGCTGAATCACTTCAACAAGCTGCGCTCGGCGACGATTTCCGCCGGGCTCGGCCCGGGCTATTCCATG
>JARRMH010000332.1:0-5066 GCA_037386205.1 Woeseiaceae bacterium
GCGCTCGGCCTCGGCGCCGCCACCATTTCACTGCTCGGCCCGCTGGTCACGGCATACAAGGCATGGAACGAAGGGGAGGAAACGAAGATCGGCGACCCGGCGCAGGGACTGTCACATCGCTCAGGGCCATAACCTCAGGGCCGCCGGCAGTTGCCGCCACCACCACCCTGGGTCTTGCCAACGATGCAGATGTCGAGGTAGCTGAGGTTGTTGGCGGAATCAACGACCGGTATGTACAGGCGGTCATCTTCGTCCGGGTCCTCGTCTTCAGACTCAGCTGCAGCCACGGGCACAGGTTCCGGTGCCGGCGGTATGCAGTCTTCGCCAATCGGCAGCGTCCTGTCACAGGACGCGAGAGCCGGCGGGGCTACGTTCGGGATGGTTGCATCATCGAAGACGATATCCTGATGATTGCCGAATTCATCATCGGGAACATAGAACGTCAGCCGCCAGAAGCCCGTCTTTTCCCAGCCCGGGCAAAGCGAGTCGAGTACGACGTTCTTCATCCGCCAGTTGAAGCCATAGACGTACTTGCCGCCAACGCTGGTCTCGACCGTGAACGGTGCGTCGGACAGCGTGCAGGTATCGGCCCACTCGGCGGATTCGGCGACCCACGTTTCGCGAACGGGTGGGTCATCGCCGGGATTGCTACCGGGCTGCGAGCAAAGCGCACTGCCGGCTTCCATCTTCGTCAGGTTAAGACGGGCATTCGTGGTCTTTATGATCCTGAAAGGCGAATCGTAGTTGTACGATACGGCCATGTCAGAGTCCGTGGCCCTGACGCCCCAGTGCTCGGTGATGCCCTGTCCGGCGACATGCCACATTTCGAACCCCGAGTTGCACAGGGTGTCGTCGGTGCAGCCTGCTTCCGGCGCAAATGCATCGATCGTGCTGTTCCACGGCTGGGTTTCAACGCGGATGACCGAGCGCTCGTTCCAGGAAACGGCTTCCAGCGCATCACCCCAGTCAATGAAATCGACATAGGCGAAGTCGGGGACCGCTGCCAGGATGCCTGCATCATCAGCCCACCATTCGTTCACGTCGACCTTCTGCCAGTAGATTCGCGACAGCTCAGCGGCTGCAAAGCCTTCGCACGGCATTCCGGTCGCTACACACTGCTCGGCGGTGTAATACGTTGTTGGTGTCATCAGTTCGTCCACACACGACGTGTTCGGATACTTGAACTCGTCGTAGCTTTCTCCCTGCGCACAGCCGTATGAGTAGTGCGTGCCGAGAACAGGCGCGCCCGGTACGGACCAGTTTATGGCAACCGTGTTTGCCGATTCGGTCTGAATCGACGGTGTCGACAGGTTGTTGGATGATTCGCCACCCGTCGGTGGTCCCGGGTTACCGCCCTTGGCTGCAAAGCCGGGGCCGCACAGGGCAATCAGCACGATTGCGAGCGCGGCCTTGACGACCGGCCATTGCCAGGGGAAGGCGTCGTTCATTGAATATCTCCCGTTCATCTCTTTCCTCCTCATGTTCCCCCTGGTTCAGTTGCTTGCTTTCACTGGGTTTTCCTCACCTCCTTTTCGTTACACAGACTCACAGACAACCCTCTGCGCAGTCCCGCAGGAACATCTGTTCGGCCAGGATCGCGGCACCGTCCCAGGTTCCTTCCGTTTTCACGATGTCGCCAACTTCGACGAGTCCGAAGAACGTCTCGGCACCGATGACTTCAGAGGCTGTATTCTGGAAGACGGTGCCCTGATCGGACGTTGCCGTTATGCCGAGCAGTGTGATGCTCGGGCGGTTGATTTCGTCGGCCGGAGCTTTGAGCGTGACGCTGTCATCAGCGTCATCGCGCTCGATACGCGTCGCGACGACTGTCGAATTCGAGTAACGTCAGCGTTCCCGCCTCCGCGTCGAATGCTTCGAGATCCGCCTCGATCTCGATCAGCGACGGCAGGCAGAAGACGATTCGTTCGGCGACAAGATCACCGTCTGCATCGAGCGTGCCATCCACCTTGACCTTGACATCGAGTGCCAGCGTATCGACAGTTCCATTGACGTAAATGGACGCTCCGGTGGTTGTGACCGGCTGTCCGTCAACCTCGAACTCTGTCGCGGAAATGAACGTCGTGACGTAGCCTTCGAGTTCAATGTAACAGTCGGAACTGCACAGCTGGTCCCTGTCGCGATCCTGGTCCTTTGTCTGGACCTGGTCGAGGATCAGGTCGCCGTCACCCATCGGGGTCGTACCGGTTACCTCGACAAACATGCCGTTCGCGAGATCGGCTCCACCGAGTTCCAGTGTCGCCGCGCTGTAATCGCAAACCTGGTCGCCGATTGCGAAGGTCTGGTTGCCAATATCCAGGCTCTCGATTTCGCCTTTGATGTGCATGTGCATGCCGGCCTGGTATTCGTTGGCAACCCGGTGCACGTACGTCGCCTGGATGCGTTCCTGGCTGCGGAACTGTCCGCTGACACGAACCACATTGCCGACGGCGAGCGTATCGAAGGCGGCATCATCGATGACGGTCAGCTCATCGACGAGGACGGTCTTGCCGAGGACGACAAAGCTGCTATTGGCAGGATTGAGACTGGCGACAGGCCCTTCAATGTCGACGCCAAAATGAATTTCAGTGGCCTGTCCGGCGCCCGTTGAATCATCGATTTCGCCGCGGACCGCCACGATCATGCCGGCACGAAGATCGTCCAGGGCGCCCGGTTCGCCATCCACCAGGACCGTGGCCCCATTGGTATCGAATGTGGTGCCGTTGGTGATAACGCTGCCAAACCCAGTAATCGGCCCAACCGTGACGACATCCGTCGTCCCGACCGGCTGGGTTGTCGGCGGCGTAAACGAGTCACTGTCGCCGCAGGCAGCAACAAAAAAAGCAAGCAGCGACATTGTAATCAGGGTGTTTCTCATGATTGCTACCTCCTTGCAGTCCGAGCCGGCACGTTTTTGCAGGTCAGGGGACTGCCAGTTTATGTAGCGTCACCGAGTTACGTTTCATACGTATTTCCTCCATGCTTCAATTTGTTACAAACTATTTCCCATGGCCGCTCCGTCGCCAGGCGTGCGTGCGGGCATACCGCACTTGCTAGTCGTCGATGACGACAGGGAAACCCGCAACCTGCTGTCTCTGTATTTCCGGGATCAGGGCTTTGACATCGACACCGTCAAGGACGGTTCTGACATGGATGCCTGGCTTGACGCGAACACCACCGATCTCGTTATCCTCGACTTGATGCTGCCCGGCGAGGACGGGTTGTCGCTCGCGCGGCGGCTGCACGCTGACCACAAGCTACCGATCGTCATGATTTCTGCGCGCGGCGAAGAAATAGACCGTATCGTGGGGCTCGAGGTTGGCGCAGACGACTACTTGCCGAAACCTTTCAACCCACGCGAGCTGCTCGCCAGAGTAAGGGCCGTGCTGCGCCGCAGCTCGCCGGAAACCGCAGCGCCGCACGCTGACGTGGCATTCGAGTTCGGGCCGTACCGGCTCGACACCGGACAGCGCGTCCTCTTCAAGGGGGTCGACGAAGTGGAGTTGTCACGCGCCGAGTTCGATCTGCTCCACGTGTTCACCGAGCATCCCAACCGCGTGCTGAGCCGGGATTCCATCATGGACCTGCTCAGTGGACGCGAGCGAGAGCCCTTCGATCGCAGCATTGATGTGCGCGTGGCGCGCTTGCGACACAAGATCGAAGAAGACCCGGCACGGCCACAATTCATCCGGACCGTCTGGGGCGTCGGTTATCAATTCACGCTGGCCGGGCACATGACTTGAGGCTGCGTCCGACATCCCTGTTCACTCGCACGGCGATTACCATTGGGGTCACCTTGCTGTTCTTTACGTTCGTCTCGATGAGCGCCGTTGTTTACTTCGTCATGATTCCGATGGCGAAGCGGTCCGCCGAAGACTTTGCAGCCGAGTTCGTGGATGCCGCTCATGCACTGCAGGATCTTCCCGAGGAGCAGCATCTAGCGCTCACGCAGAAACTACTGAGCGATCACGGCCTGATCGTGACGGAGCACGATCCCGGGCTCGTCGAACCTTCGGCCAATACACCGTACTTGCGGTTCTTCCGCGAAGCCCTGGCAAATCAGGTCGGGGAAGAACTGCCAATCGTGGAGGATGAGTCTGGGCCAATGGTGTGGGTTGATGTGCCGGCGCACGGCAAGGAGTTTCGCATCGGCTTCAATCGCCAGCGCCTCGGCACCAATCCACCGTTAGCGACCGCCGCAATCGCGGGTGGCGGGGCGCTGATGATCCTGTTTGTGAGCCTCGTCGAAGTGCGACGCATCGTCACTCCGCTCGAGCGACTCGCGCAGGCCGTGCGCGAAGTCGGCCGGGGGAAAAGGCCCGCTCCTATAGCCGAAGACGGCCCCAAGGAAATCGCAGAGCTTTCCCGCACCATTAACCGCCTGTCGTCGGAAATCGACGAAATGGCGAAGAACCGGACCGTCATGATGGCCGGGATTTCGCACGACCTGCGGACGCCGCTGACGCGTCTATCGATTGCCGTCGAAATGCTCGACCCGAATAACCGGCCGGACCTGGTCGCAGGCATCCGGCGGGATCTTGACGCGATGAATAACCTGATTTCGCAGTTCCTCGAATTTTCGAAGGACGCTGCCGAAAGTTGTCCTGTGCAGGTCGACTTGTGGGCGATCGTGGAGTCGCTCGCCGGTGATATTGAGCGCGAAGGTGCGGAGCTTCGCCTGCATCGCCATGATAAGCCTTGCGTCTTTTTCGCCGATCCGGTTGCGCTGGAAAGGGTGCTTTCCAATCTCCTCAAGAACGCCGCTCAGCACGGCAAGGGAAAGCCGATCGACGTCGAGCTACACTGCAGCGAGAAAGACGTATCGATCAAAGTCTGTGACCGAGGCCCCGGTATCCCTGAAGACAAGATTGAATCGGTCTTCAGGCCATTTGAAAGACTGCAGGCCGCCCGCGGAACGGAAACCGGCGGCAGCGGACTCGGACTGGCTATCGTTCGTGAACTGGCGACGAAGCACGATTGGACGGTTGATCTTTTGCCCCGGGAAGGCGGAGGGACCGTGGCCAGGCTGGGCCTGCCGACGACCTGGCGTTTCGCACTCGATAGTACGC
>JARRMH010000333.1:0-3356 GCA_037386205.1 Woeseiaceae bacterium
CGCCGAGGTGAACGCCTGGATGGACAGGCGCACCGCGAACGGTCTGGAGGATCCGTATCCCGCCGTGTTCCTCGGCGGTATCAACGATCTGCCGGCCGGCAGCCACGGTTACTTCACGGTTGAGCTGGTTCCGGGCGACTATGCCTTCGTTGCGGAGATGCCGGACCCGCGGGGCTCCGGATTCGTGCTGCCTTTCTCGGTCGCGGCGAACCCGTAGGCAGTGCCATCGGGCGCGCATTCCTGAAGATCTCCCGGCTGCGGGCCGAGTCCGGGAAAACCGGCTTCAGGGCAATCTCGATGGTCGCCGGACCGCAACAAGAACTCAGGCCCCGAACCTATCGGGGCCTGGTCGCGATGTCAGAGTGCTCGATGGCAGATCACTGGATACAGCCTTCCCTCGGGCCATCGCCTTCAGAGTCAGTGTCGAACTGATTCGCCTTCCACGTGTTCACGCATTCGGCATTGACGTCGGCAGCGTCGAAACCCAGATTACCGACTGCCCGATTGGACTGGATCAGATTTCCCGCACCGGGTGGTCCGAAGGTGCAGGGGAAGCCGCCGACGATCTCGATTCCGTTACCGCCGTTATCGAGCACCTGGTTGGCCTGAACGGTGTTGGCGTTCGTGCAAAGCCGTACGCCGGAAAAACCGTTCGCGGCGATGCGATTGCCACGGATGATGTGCCCGCCTTCCGGGCTGAAGAATTCGGCGATGCCGTTGAATCCGTTATTGGAAATCGTATTTCCGATGATCTCGTGCGGGCCTCCGAAGAAGCCGATCGTGATCCCATTGCTGAAGGCGCTGCCTGTGAGCTCGTTGCCGATGAGCCGCAGATTGCCGTCAGATACGTCATCGGAATCCGCGTCTCCGGCGAAAACCGTCTGGATCCCTGCACCGAGGTTATCTCTAAACGTGCTGGCGTTGACGGTGCATGCCGCGCAGAAAGCCATCAGCATGCCTTCTCCGGCGTTGTTGGCGGATTCGACTCCGGTGATCGTCACGTGTTTGGCGACGTCGATGTAAATGCCCCTCCCGAGGCTTCCGTTCCCGTCGACATGCCCGTTCGTGATCCGCACGTGACTTTGTAATGCCGCCGAAGTGCTGATGCCCCTGGCGAAGAACTCCTCGCTGTAGCCGGCCGGATCCCCATAGACGGTGTTCCCGTTCAGATTCAGGTGCACGTCGCTAGCAGAGACGAGAATGCCCACCAGCCCCGTCGGCTCTGGCGGGTCGTCAGAGCCGGGAAAGTCCGGATTGAGGCACGTCGTATCGACGACGATGTCCGTTGCCAACACATAATTGCCCGGCTCGGAGATGACCGTGCAACCGTAGATTTTGTGGTCGGCTGCCCGGGCGCTTACCGGTGCAAGCATGGTTGTAAACACGACAACTGTGGCGCTGGCCAGGAACATCCTGGCGATTGATTTCGAGACCATGGATCGCTCCCCCGTTTTTATTGTGTTGTGGACAGAAGCCGTGGTGGCTTTGTCAAAGCCAAATCTACGCTCTATTCGGGACGATTGATACGGAATGTTTTACATAATCCGGCCGGGGTCACGCGGACCGTCGCGACGACGGATCGTCATTCCGAAAACGGAGCCGGCCCATGGCCGGTGGCCGGTGC
The DNA here is from genome assembly GCA_037386205.1 of Woeseiaceae bacterium. GTDB lineage: Bacteria > Pseudomonadota > Gammaproteobacteria > Steroidobacterales > Woeseiaceae > UBA1847. Next base: position 1,625 of record JARRMH010000333.1, read on the forward strand.
CTGCTTCGAGCGCCGCCGTTGGGGGATAGGTTATTGTTCGAGCGGGACTGGACTCACCGGGAATGAGTATCGAACGCATGGAGTTTTCGCACCGTGTCTGGATGACGGAAATGGCTCGGCGCGAGGGGCTGCCAGCGGGATACGTTTCGGACTTTCTGGAATTCGTCTTACCGCTGGTCCGTGGCGTCTCACAAATCCGGGAACGGCTCGGCCGCCCCGTGATCGTTGGCATCAGCGGGGCGCAAGGGGCGGGGAAGTCGACGCTTGCAGCCTTCATCCGGGAGTGGCTGATGCGCGAAAACGGGCTCGCGGCGCTAAACCTGACTCTGGACGATTTCTATCTCGCTAAAGAAGAGCGCTCTCGACTGGCCCGGGAAGTCCATCCGCTGTTCGCGACTCGCGGCGTGCCGGGCACGCACGACGGTGCGTTCGCGCTGAGTGTCATGGAACAGCTGATTCGGCCGACGTCACCGTCAATCCCGATTCCGGCTTTCGACAAGGCAACGGATGATCGCCGCCCGGAAGACGAATGGCCTGTGGTGGAGTCGCCCGCGGACGTGGTGTTGTTCGAGGGATGGTGCGTTGGCGCAAAACCGCAGGGCGCAGACCGACTGGTCGCGCCATTGAATCCGCTGGAGTCTAAGGAAGATCCGGACGGCAGTTGGCGCCGATACGTGAACGAGAGACTCGGCGGTGATTATCGCGCTCTGTTCGCGAAGCTCGATGCGCTCGTCATGCTGAGGGTTCCGTCGTTCGGGAAAGTCCGGGAATGGAGAGGTTTGCAGGAGGATGGTCTGAGATCCCGCAGCCGCGCCAGTGCGGATTCCCGGCCGCCCAGGGCCGGTCAATCACGGGCGGAACTGGACCGCTTCATTCTGCATTTCGAACGGCTGACGAGACACATGCTGGACACGATGCCGCGATATGCCGACGCCGTTCTGCCGCTGAATAACGCCCATCGGATCATCGGACTGGTATGCCGCGCGGGCGGCTGTTTTGCGAATCTCGACTGATCGTGTTTCATCCACTTCTTCCGGGCCGTGTCGGGCAGCACCGCCGACACGGGTCCGTGGGTTGCCGATACAGTCAAGTCGTCGCAAACTGTGAGAATGATTACGATCCTCCGGCGTATGCGATCGACAGGGCGCGGTCCTGGCATAGTCCGGCGTCTGCCACGTTCTGTCCGCGGGTCTCGGTGATCGGCCGTGCCGCCTTGCTCGGACTCTTCCTGATGCCCACGTTGGGAGCGCCGTCCGACACCGAAGGCACCCGCCCGGAGAGCGATCTGATCACGGACTTCAGCGGCGAGAGCCCGGATCTCGGCTGGTACGTCGTGAACGACAATGTCATGGGTGGTCGAAGCGAGGGCAGCTTCGAGCTGGCGCCGGGGGAGCTGCATTTTTCGGGTCGCACGAATACGGATGGTGGCGGCTTCAGTTCCATCCGCACCGGGCCGATGCAGCTCGATCTCTCGTCGTACGCTGCGGTTCGCCTTCGCGTGCGGGGCGACGGTCGCCGCTATACCTGGCGTCTCACTACCGATGCCCGCCATTACGGAAGACCGGTTGCCTACTGGGCCGAATTCGATACGACTGCGGGCACATGGCATACCGTCGACGTGCCTTTCACCGAATTCGTGCCGAGATTCCGCGGGTCCGAGCTCGATGGACCGCCGCTGGATACCAGCGCCATCACCGGCATGGGCCTGATGATCTACGACAAGCGCGACGGG
>JARRMH010000334.1:0-5518 GCA_037386205.1 Woeseiaceae bacterium
AACGCCTGGTACGTGCTGGCCGATGCAGTCGGCAGGGCCGGCGCGGCGGACTGAATCGGAAAAAGCCGTAGCCGGCGTCGAACGGGTGCCCCGTCAGCCGCCGCCCGCCGGTGGCACGAAGTTCGCGAGAAGCCTTAAGTAAGCCGCCTGGTAGCCGTTGCTGTTCTCGGTGACGATCCACGAGTTCAGCGGCCAGCTCGTGTTGAACTCCTTGTACGCTTTCAGCACGGGCTGTCCCAGGGGCGGCTCGAGCGGTTCGCTGTCGCAGCGGCGGTTGTTCTCGGGCGTGCCGCAGGCATCCGGGCAACAGGCGTCGCGGTCGTATTGCAGCGTCGGGCCGCCGACGAGAAAGCCCGGCGCCGGGCCGTACTTCGATTCGCCGACGCGGTCCCACAGCTCGCTGCCGTTGGTGAACCAGCTGTGATAGAACTCGTTCACCGAGCGGCTCACGCCGAGTTCGTACATGTTGGACAGGTAGACGAGCCCGAAGGGGTTCACGCCGTGCAGGTAGTTGAGGTAGCCGAGCGCCACGTCGCGGACGTCATAGTCCTTTGGCGCCTCGAAGCCGTACAGCGCGAGGTTCATGAACAGCTGGCCCTGGCGCGCGACGATGCTGTTGCTGCCCCAGGTGTAGTGCTCGGGCTGCAGCCAGGCGCGATAGGCGGAGCGCCCCTGCGCCGCGGCGCCGGCCAGGTGATCGCGGCCGATTGCCTCGCGGTAAAAGCGGCGAATCGTCTGCAAGGTGCCGGCGTCCGCTTCCGGGAGCACGGTGTAGAGCAGCATCGTCGTGGTCTCGGACTCGTTGAAGGCATCGATGCTGCCGTGCCATTGCACCAGCGGCGTGTACTCGTGGCCGAGCACCACGTATTCCTGGTACGCCTCCTTGCCCGTGGCCGCGAACAGGTACACGGCCGCGCGCCGCCAGTCCGTTGCGCGCCCGTTCGCGTCGGTCTCCTGCTGGCCCGCGCCAACGCCGGCCGCCTCGTCGCGGTTGTTGTAGAACACCGCCTCGGGGTTCTGTTCGGCCCATCGCCACGCCGCCTCGGCCCGCCGCAAAAGATCGAGCGCGTAGTCGTCGTACGACTCGTCGGGCAGCCCGTCGATGAGGATCGCGGCGAGCGCGAAGGCCGCGGCGCCCGACAGCGTCGCATGCGTCGTCGCCGGCCCGTACACCGACGGCTCGGTGGCGGCCGACGGCGGGCTCGCGCCCTCGGCGCTCAGGATCGATAACAAGCCCCCGCCCTCGGCGCCGTCCTGCATCTCTCGAGGTAGGCGTGCGCGAGTGTGATGATCGTGTTGGCGTGCCAGGCCGTGTAGCGGTTGAAGTCGCCGGCGTCGTACCAGCCGCCGGAGAGATCGCGCGCGGTGCTCGCATCGTCGCGTGCGCTGTAGAGCCGCGCCTCGCCATCCTGCAACGGCTTAAGGTGACTGGCACCATCTTGCCAGGCGGGGTCGGCATACGGCGGGCGCTTCGCAAAGCCCGCCCGCTGGTAGAAGAATGTGCGCAGTGCCTCTTTCAGGACGGGACGGTAAACGTCCGCACCGATCGAGAACGCGGGCGAGCGCAGTTCGTTCTCCTTATCAATAACGTAGTAGCGCCCTGGTGCCGTCACGTCCGAAAAGTCGAACCACCAGGCTCGGTCGCCGGAGAGCGCATCGACGCGGCCGTCGTTCCACGGCTCGGCGGCGCCCGCGAACACCGTCTCGCCGTCGGCCGCCGAGACGAGGGTGAGCTCGGCGCCGGGCGGGTACTCGAGATCGGCATCGAAGCCTTTCACCGGGTCACGCAGCACGGCGACCTTGGGCGCGTCCGGCAGGTAGCCGAACTGGTCGACGGTGATGAACCCGGATACCTGCGGCTCGTCGTCCGCGGCGCAGGCGATGCCGCCCGAGCAAAGGATGAGCATGGCGCTCGCGAGCAGCGAGCGGCGTGACGGCGTGGTTCGCGACGGCATGTGCGGGCTCCTGGCGTTCTTGTTTTCCTGCCGCCACGGATTGTATCAAGTGGGGCACGCGACAACGCGGCCGGCCGCTTGCTATATTCCGGGCGCACGAGCCGTGACGTGCGCCACGACGAGACCCGCGCGTGATTCGTACCGAGACCGACACCGAGAGCTGCAGGGAAACCTGGAATGCCCTGTCGCCCGGGCAGGAACCCTGGGACGACTGGGAAATCGTGTTCGCCTTCCACGACGAGGAGCGGCACCGGCTGAATTTCCTCGTGCACGAGGCGGACGACGGGCGCCCCGACGGCCTCGTCCCGCTCGTTTTCGACACCGGCCGCGAGCGCTACGTGCTCATGGGCGGCAGCTACCCCGACGGCCGTATCCTGTGGCTGCGGCACGAAGACTTCCCTGAGTTTTTCGCGGCCATGCCCGAGCCGACCGCACTGTTCGACCTCGAGAACGGCTGGGTCGACGAGCTGCTCGTCGCCTGCCCGCAGTTCGCTGCCAACTTCGGCGAGCCCGAGCACGCCCGAGAAGCGGCAGAAGTTTCTCTACGACCTGCGCAACATCCGCAAGCGCGAGCCGGTGCTGCACTGGAGCGAAGAGAACGAGGCCGACCTGTTCATCGAGCTCGTGAACCGCAACTTCGGCGCGGAATCCGACTACGTCGACCCCGACAACGCGCGCGAGGTGCGCCGGGTCATCGCCGCGCTGGCCGACAGCGGCCGCCTGAAGACGCTGACGATCGAGGTCGACGGCGCGCGCCAGGCCGTGTCACTCTCGCTGCTCCACGGCAACAAAATGGTCGCCCTGTACGCGGCCAGCAACAACGACTACAACAACCTCGGCAAGCTGCTCAACGTCGCGACGATCGAGGAAGCCTGCCGCTTGCGCGTCGACGAGATCAGCTACATGACCGGCATGCAGTGGAAGGCCAACTGGAAGATGAAGGGCGAGCCCTGCCTCACGATGCGCAAGCCGCCCGGGCCGTGGCCGGCCGCAGCGGCCGGCGGCGAATAGGCGTACAGTAGGCGCATGGACGAACCCGACTTCAAACTGCCGCTCGGCGTCTTGGTGCTGGTCGTGCTGGGCGCTGCCGGCTGGTACTTCTGGGACGACATCTTTGCACCGCCCGAACCCGAGACGCCGCCATCGCAGCCGGCGCCGGCGCAACCCGCCGCCGACGCGGGCCCGCGGAACCCGGTACCGGAATCGGAGGGCCTGCGCACGCCCGAGGGCGAACTCGTGCCGCTGCCGCCGCTCGATGACAGCGACAGCTACTTTCTCATCGAGGTCGCGAACGCGTTCGGCGACGCGGTCGAGGAGCTGCTGGTGCGCGAGGACGTCATCGACCGACTGGTCACCAGCATCGACAACCTGCCGCGCGACGCGATCCCCGACCGCATTCGCCCGGTCGGCACGCTCGACGAGTCGTTCAAGCCCGACCAGGGCGAAGGCGACAGGCTGCTGCTCGGCATCACGAGCTACGCGCGCTATGACGCGCTGGTCGCGTACATCTACTACGCGGATATCGACAAGGTTTACGACATCTACCAGCGCTTCTACCCGCTGTTCCAGACGGCCTACGAGCGCCTCGGTTACCCGGACGCCTACTTCAACGATCGCCTCATCGAGGTCATCGATCACCTGCTCGCTACGCCGATGCCGGCCGGCCCGCTCGAGCTCAGGCGGCCGAACGTGTTGTACGAATTCGCCGATCCCGGACTCGAATCGCTGTCGAGCGGGCAGAAGCTGCTATTGCGCATGGGACCCGACAACGCGGCGACCTTGAAGCGCAAGCTCGAGAAGTTTCGCGCGCGGCTCGTACAGGGCTGATCCCGGCCGGGCACCGCCGCGAGCGATGCTGCGGTGTGTAATTTCTTCTGTTCTTTTTGTAATTCCTGCAGTGTCCCGCCGCTTTCAGGCCGTGGAACGCGCAACGCGGTCGTTGGCATGGCTGTTGCATCTTTAGTAGTGAAAGCCGCTGCAAGGAGGAACAGACATGCCATACGAGCCGAATTTCAGGAAAGCACTCGTCGTACTCGGGCCCGAACTGGCGAAGCCCGAAGATGCGCTGCAGTCCGTTTTGCTGCAGCGTGCCATTGCGCTGGCGAGACACACGGGCTGCACGCTCGAGCTGTTTCACGTCTGTTATGACAGCAGCTACGAGTACAACGTGCTCGGCGCGATTGCCGAATTCGACAAGCTGCGCCGCGAGCAGATCGATAACGAGGCCACGCGCGTCGCGGAGATCGCGGCCTGGCTGAAGAAGGAAGGCGTGACGGTCGAGTACGACGTCCGCTGGGACTGGCCGCGCACCGACGCGATCCTGACCAAGGTCGTCGAATCCGACGCCGACGTCGTCATGAAGCAGGCGCGCGAACACGGTTACGTGCTCGGCATCACGTCGAACACGGACTGGGAGCTCGCTCGCCGCTCGCCCGTGCACGTCTGGTTCGTCAACGACGAGGTCGACGAGATCAACCGCGTCGTCGCCGCCGTCGGCAACAAGCTCGGCGACGAAGAGGACGTACTGGATGCCAACGACGTCGACCTGATGCAAACCGCCGGACTGATCGGCAAGTCTTTCGATGCCGACATTCACCCGGTCAACGCCTGTCCGTCACCTCCGCTGCCGGTCGTAAGCGAGCCGTCGGCGACGGCCCCGGTGCCGGTGCAATCGGCCGAGGAGCGCGAAGCGCTGGTAAAGAAGATGGCCGAGCGGCGCGCGATAAGCGTGCGCAAACTGGCGCAGTCATCGGACGTGCCGGAAGACAACGTGCACGTCGTGGAAGGCAGCCCGGCCGAGATTATTCCCGAGGTGGCCGAGAAGGTGTCGGCGGACATGATCCTGCTGGGCGCCAGCACGATCAACCGCCTCGAGCGTTTTCTCAAGCCGGTCACGGTCGAGCCTGTCATGGCGCGGGCCGACTGCGACATTTTCGTGTTCCGCGAACGGGACGCCTCGAGCGTGCCGGACCGGGCCAGGGACCCGCAGCAGGGCCTGCCCCGCTACGACCTGACCCGCGCGATCACGCATCCCCGGGACACCTTCGAGACGCCCGCGGAGGTCGCCGCGATGGATGAGGTCAGCGTCGAGCTGCGCGAGCGCATCCTGCAGGCGTGGGAGTACGACATCCGCGCCAGCATGACCGCCGAGGACGAGGGCGGGCCGGTGGCGGACATCGACGTGACCGTGCTCGACGACATCGCTGCCGCGCGGCAGCTGTTGGAGACCAGGGAATTGAACGCCGACGCCGACCAACGGCTCTCGGCCTGAACAGACATCCGGAGACATCAAAGTGAGCAATATCATCAAAGACACCTTTCGCAACATGACCAGGAATGACAAAAGCGAGTCCGGGGATGCCAAACACCAGCAACCAGCGGTCGTCAAACCCCAAAAGTTGTATGCGCTTCTTACGGTCCATGGCAAGTGAAAGATAGGAAATTAATACAATTCACTGAAGTGCAAGTTTACTGCAGCAGGTTTTCGGGAAAGCTTCCTGCATAATGTAAGCCGATTCCCCTAGCTTTTAGTTCTTCTCTCACCCGATCGACAATTCGTTGAT
>JARRMH010000335.1:0-3763 GCA_037386205.1 Woeseiaceae bacterium
CGAAATCATCGGGTACCAGGAACAGCCTCGCCAACAGGATGAGTCCGATGAGACCAATTGCGACCCAGACCGGGTGCAACACATGCCGCTTCATGGTTCTCCCCCCTGTGCACCGCCATTCTCATTCAACCGGTATCAATAGAAACCGACCCGGGCGGCCGGGAGAATACGTAATCGCCGTATAGACTTAAGTCGAGAGCGCCGTCAAACGCTTGCGGCGCAGATAGCTGTAGACATCGAGGAGCGGCAATTCCTTGGGACAGACGTCGGCACAGGCCATCAGGCCGAAACAGCCGAATACGCCTTCCTTACCCGCGACGACATCGAACCATTCGGCATCGCTGCGCTGATCGCGCGGGTCGAGCATGAAACGCGCGATACGATTCAGGCCGGCACCGGCCAGGAACTGATCGTCGATGTTCGCCGCGCCGCACGCCGAGACGCAACACCCGCACTCGTCAGGCCGGCACCGGCCAGGAACTGATCGTCGATGTTCGCCGCGCCGCACGCCGAGACGCAACACCCGCACTCGATGCAGCGGTCATTTTCGTAAATCGCAGCCGCCACGTCGTCGCTCATGCGCTCCTCGACAGCGCCCGCATCGAATGCGACCTGTGAATGAACCCATGCCTCGGTCCGCTCCGCCATGGCCCGGAACCAGGTACCGGTATCAACGGACAGGTCACCGATCAGCTTGAACACCGGCAACGGGTACAGCTGGATCTTCTCGGGCAGATCGGTCGTCAGCGTGCGGCACGCAAGCGCCGGTCGGCCGTTTACCATCATGGCACACGACCCGCAAATCGCCGACCGGCAGGCAAAGTCGAACTGCAGGCCGGGGTCATGCTCCTCGCGGATCTTGCTGAGCGCGATATACAGCGTCATGAACGCCGTCTCTTCGATCTCGAACCGGTCCGTGTGCGGTTCGGATGCCGGGTCCTGCGGGTTATAACGAAAAATCTCGAACTGCAATCGCCGCATCGTGTTCTCGTTGCCCATGCCCCTACCCCGCGTAGTCCTGCCAGGCACCGTGTCGGAGCCGGCTGCCCATGTCCTCGGCTGTCGGCAGCCTGCCATGCTGCGTCTGTGCATCGAGCACGGCCGAATTGTGATTCTCGAGCGTGTCGGTCATCTCGATCCGCTCATCGGCACCGTATCCCCGGTAACCCGGCGGCATGTCGATCAGCCCGGTCGGTTCGTAACTGAACGTCGGCTCGTCATCGTCGGCCGCCCACCGCACCAGCGTGCGGCTCAACCAGTCGCGATCGTTGCGCAGCGGGAAATCCGTGCGGAAATGCGCTCCCCGGCTTTCGGTCCGCGCCTGCGCGCCTTTGGCAACCGTCATGGCGAGTCGCAGCATGCCCTTGATGCGCAATGCAAAGGCCAGTTCCGGGTTGAGGCCGGGATCCCTGCACCGCAGCACCGCATTGTCGCAGTCGTCCAGCAGTTGCCCGAGTTCGGCCACTGCCTCCTCGAGTTCCTCGCCGGTGCGGAAGATGCCCACCTTGTGCATCATTAACTCCCCCATGGCGTCGCGGATAGCGAAGACGCTCGGGCCCTCGCCACTGCGTGCGAGCCAGTCGGCGGCCCGCTGCTCCGCCGCAGCAAGCGCATCGAATGCGTAACCCGTGCTGATGCGCAGATCAGTGCCGGAGGCATACGCGGCGACACTGCGTCCGACCACACGCCCGGTCACGATCGTTTCCGACAGGCTGTTGCCGCCGAGGCGGTTGAAGCCGTGCATGTCCCAGCATGCGGCTTCGCCGACCGCGAACAGGCCCGCGAGCCCGTACGCCTGGCCGTCCTTGTTCACGCGCACACCGCCCATCGAGTAGTGCTGCGTCGGCCGCACGGGGATCAGTTCTTCGGCCGGGTTGATGCCGACGAAATCGCGGCAGATGTCCCAGACCTCGAGCAGCTTGGTGCGCAGGTGCTCTTCCCCCAGGTGCCGGATGTCCAGCCACAGGTGCGGTCCGTACGGCGAGTCGATGCCGTTGCCGTCGCGCATGACCTGCTGCATGTGTCGCGATACGACATCGCGACTGGCCAGTTCCTGCTTGGCCGGCTCGAGTTCGACCATGAATCGTTCGAGATTCTTGTCGAGCAGGTACCCGCCATCGCCGCGGCATCCCTCGGTCACGAGGATGCCGCTCGGCACGAGCGTCGTCGGATGGAACTGCACGGCCTCCATGTTGCCCAGCGGCACTATCCCGGTATCGAGTGCGATCGAAGCCCCGGTACCTTCGTTGATGACGGCGTTGCTCGTGTACTGGCCGTAGATGCGCCCGTAGCCGCCCGTCGCAATGACGGTAGCCTTGGCCATGACCGCGAAGTGATCGCCGGTTCGCAGGCAACGTACGACGGCTCCGAGGCATTTCGACCCGTCGTGGATCAGGGCAACAGCCTCGGTCCGGTCGCGGACCGTGATGCCAAGGCGCACGACCTCGCTGTCCACGGCGTACAACGCCGCATGGCCGGTGCCGGCAGCCGCGTAGCAGGCACGCCACTTGGCGGTGCCGCCGAAGTCGCGGTGCATGATCAGGCCATCGTTCTCGATGTCCTCATCGATCTCGACCTCTTCGCCCTTGATGAAGTACTTGTTCTTGCCGCCCTGCACGCGCGTCCAGGGAACACCGTAGTGCGCCATTTCCCGCACGGCGACGATAGCTTCCTCGGCGAAAATATTGGCGACCTCCTGGTCGGCACCCCAGTCGGACCCGCGCACGGTGTCCATGAAGTGCACGACGGCGTTGTCGCCGTCGGCCTTGACACAGTTGGCCAGCGCTGCCTGCATGCCGCCCTGGGCGGCGCAACTGTGGCTGCGGCGCGGCGGCACCAGCGATAGGATCACGACATCGTGGCCTGCGGCCGCTGCTTCTATCGCGCAGCGCTCGCCGGCGAGCCCTCCGCCGATAACCAGTACGTCCGTTGTCAGGAGCCGTTCCGTCATGACGTCGCCCCTCCCTCGGTCAGGAAAGCGAGTGGCGGATCGACCCAACCGGCCAGAACCAGCAGTGTCAGGGCGCCGAGCCCGAGTATGACCCAGAAGATGACCTGCTCGATCCGGTGCAGCGTGGCCCGCGAAAACCACAGGTCTGCGCCCCACTTCACGGCCAGCCGGTACAGTCCGACGCTGGCATGAAACTCGACACAAAGCAGCAGTATCGCGTACGGGAGCCACAACCCGGCCTGCACGCGCGCCATCGAGCTGACCGATTCGATGCCGGCCATCTCACCGTACAGCGGCGTGAAGATGTCGAGCATCAGCAGCACCAGGTGGAAGCTGCCGAGTACGAGCATGATCATGCCGGTGCGCACCTGCCAGATCCACAGCATCGACTCGACGTGCGGCCGGAACGGCGAATACGGCGTGCGGGTCGCGACGTGCTCACGTCCCGAATTCCTGAGGCCCTTCGTCAGTTCGATGATGCGCTTGCGCTCGGCCAGCTGTGCCGGAATCTTGCGTGCCGCGAACACGGCGTGCACGAGGAACAGGAAGAAGATGGCGATGATCGTGGGCTGCGCAATGTAGTAATCCTCGAGGGCCGTCGCCAGCCAGTCGAATCCGCGTTCGCCGGTCAGGATCGAACCCACCAGCAGCACGTGGCCCCACATGAACAGCGCGAGGATCAGGCCAGTGCCACCACTGATGACCTCGTAGGCGATCTGCCGTTTGGCAGGCGTTGCTATTTGCTGTGTCACCGCGCGCTCAGAACCGACATGATGTCCGGGTCCTCCTCCTCTTCGGCAAGCACGACGTGAC
>JARRMH010000336.1:0-5610 GCA_037386205.1 Woeseiaceae bacterium
CGCGCGAGCCGGCGCGCCTGCTGGTCGATATCGACGCCAACGACGCGCTTGGCACGCGAGGCCAGGAGCTTGAGCAATCGCCCCTGCCCGCAGCCGATGTCGAGCAGGTTACCGAGCGGCGCCGATACGGTCAGCTCGACCAGCGCCTTTTGCAGGAAGCGGTCGTCACCGTGAGCGCCCGGACGATCTGCATCCTCGCTCGTGCGCAGGCTGCGCAGCTTTTTGAGGTCGGCCGCGAACTCGGGCTCGTCATTGGGCAGCAACGCGAGCAACCGCCGCGTCGCCGCGTCGGCATGCTGCTGCGGGACGCGGTAGTACACGAAATGGCCATCCCGAAAGCGCTCGAGAAGCCGGGTCGAGATCAGCTGCTTGAGGTGCTGCGATACGCGCGGCTGGCTCAGTCCCGTCACGCGGGTCAGCTCGGACACGCTGCACTCGGTGACGGCGCACAGCGCCACAAGCCGCGCTCGCACCGGGTCGGCCAACGTCTTGAACTGGCTGAGCAATTGCCGCGTGGACGGGTTCATATAAATAAATAAATATTCTTTAATATTTTCTGGGAGACAGTATAACACCCGTCCCGAACGGGTTAGAAGGGGACAGTGACCCTGATTCGCGAATCAGGGTCACTGTCCCGGGAATTAGTTCAGGGAATCCGGGGAGGGAACGACGTTGTCGCTGAACAGACGCTCGACGTCGATGGCGTCGAACCAACGTTTTCGGCCGCAGTATTCGCAGATGATCTCGATGCGGCCCTGTTCTTCGAGCGCGGCGCGCGCCTCGTCCTCGCCCAGCATGCGCAGCACGTCTTCGGTTCTGGCTGCCGAGCAGCGACACTTGAAAGCGAGCGGCCGTGACGTGTAGACGCGCACATCGTCCTCAGCGAACAGCTTGCCGATGAGATCGAGGCCCGCCTCGCCGTCGAAATCGCCGGTCGACAGGGTCTGGACGAGAAAGCGCAGGCGATTCCAGTCGTCCCCGGCGATGGACTCCCCGGGAACCTGTTGCAGCAGGACGCCGCCCGCGATGTCTTCGTTGGCAACCAGGGCGACGTGGCTCGGTACCTGGATCGACCGGTCGAAATAATGCTCGAGACTGGCCGCGAGTGATGCATCGTCGATCTGCACGATGCCCTGGTAGGGCCTGCCACCCGAGTCGACCGTCACGGCGCACTGCGCGGACCGCGTCAGGTCGGAGAAGTCGGCCGCATCGCTGTTCTCGGCGACAGTCGCCATGCCCCGCATGTCCAAATCGCTGGTGCATTGCACGACCAGCATCTTCAGCGCCTCGCCACCGAGGATCTGCAGCGTGACGGACCCGTCGAACTTCAGACTCTGGGCAATCAGGCCGGTCGCGGCCGCCGCATGGCCGAGGGTCTCCGTCATGAGCGCGTCGTAATCGTGGTCGCGCAGCATCCGTCGCCAGGTCCGCGACAGGTGAATCAGCGAACCGCGCACCGGCAGCGACTCGAAGCCGAATGGAGTGATGGTGTCCGCTGGCATCTCAACCCGAGAGCTTGTCTTTGAGGATCTGGTTAACCTGTCCCGGGTTGGCCTGGCCGCGCGTTTCCTTCATCACCTGGCCGACGAAGTAGCCGATCAACTTGTCCTTGCCGGCCCTGTACTCGGCGACCTGGTCAGGGTTTGCTGCAATAACCTGGTCCACAACGGCCTCGATCGCAGAGGAGTCGGTGATCTGCTTCAACCCCTTTGCTTCGATAATCTCGTCGGCCGTCCCCTCGCCGTTCCACATCGCCTCGAACACCTGCTTGGCGATCTTGCCCGAGATCGTATCGTCGTGGATGCGCGAGACGAGTCCTGCAAGTTCGGCCGCCGAGGTCCGGCTGTCGACGATCTCGAGGCCGTCCCTGTTGAGCGCACCGGTGAGTTCACTCAGCACCCAGTTCGCCACGAGCTGCGCCGGCGCAGCGGTCGCCGCGACGACTTCTTCGAAATAATCGGCCAGCGGCCGCGACGCGGTGAGCTGCACGGCATCGTCTTTCTTCAGATCATAGGCGTCGACGAAGCGTCGCTGCTTCTCGTCGGGCAACTCCGGTAACTGTTTGCGCACTTGCTCTACATACGCGGCGCTGATCTCGACAGGTAACAGGTCGGGATCGGGGAAATAGCGGTAATCGTTGGCCTCCTCCTTCGAGCGCATCGAACGTGTCTCGTCGCGCGCCGAGTCGTAGAGGCGGGTCTCCTGCAGGACTTTGCCACCGTCCTCGAGAACATCGATCTGGCGCTCGATTTCGAAATTGATGGCACGCTCGACGAAGCGGAAGGAGTTCAGATTCTTGATCTCGGTACGGGTCCCGAATTCCTGCTGGCCCGACGGCCGCACCGACACATTGGCGTCGCAGCGGAACGAGCCCTCCTGCATGTTGCCGTCCGAGATGCCGAGGTAGCGCACGATCGTGTGCATCTTGCGCATGTACGCGACGGCCTCTTTCGCGGAGCGGATGTCGGGCTCCGAGACGATCTCGAGCAGCGGGGTCCCCGCCCGGTTCAGGTCGATACCGGATGAGCGATCGAGGCCCTCGTGAATCGACTTGCCGGCATCCTCCTCGAGATGCGCGCGCGTCACGCCGATCCGCTTGTCGTTGCCCTCGTCGTCGGTAATGATGAGTTCACCGTGTGCGACGATCGGCAGCTCGTACTGGCTGATCTGGTATCCCTTGGGAAGATCCGGGTAGAAGTAGTTCTTGCGCGCAAAGACTGAACGCGGCGCGACCGTCGCGTTGATCGCGAGACCGAACATCGCCGCCATGTGCACCACTTCCTCGTTGAGCACCGGCAGTACGCCCGGGTAACCGAGGTCCACGAGGCAGGCCTGCGTGTTCGGCTCGGCCCCGTACGCCGTCGAGGCACCCGAGAATATCTTCGACCGGGTCGCGAGCTGCGTGTGGATCTCGAGCCCGATGACGACCTCCCAGCTCACGAGAACGCCTCCGGGCTGGCGCGGTGCCAGTCGGTCTGTTGCTGATACTGGTGCGCGCACCGGAGCAGCACGCTTTCGCCGAAATGCGGGCCGACCAGGTGCAGGCCGACCGGCAGGTCCTCCACGAAGCCGCAGGGAACCGAGATCCCGGGCAAACCGGCGAGATTCGCACCGATCGTGTAAATGTCGTTGAGGTACATCGTGATCGGGTCGTCAACCTTGTCGCCCAGCCTGAACGCCGGGGTCGGCGATGTCGGCCCGGCGATCACGTCGACATCGGCAAACGCCTTGCGGAAATCGTCGGCGATCAGTTGTCGAACCTGCTGCGCCTTCAGGTAATAGGCATCGTAGTACCCGGCCGACAATACATAGGTGCCCGTCATGATGCGGTAGAGGTCGAACAGGTCCTCGGGATCCTCGGCGCGATAGCCGAAGCGCACGCCGTCGAAGCGCGACAGGTTCGACGAGCACTCGGCCGGCGCCACGACGTAATAGGTCGGTACCGACAGGTCGATGTTCGGCAGGTCCACCTCGGTCGTGGTCGCACCGAGCGATTCGAGCACGGCGATCGCTTCTTCCACGCGGGTGCGGCAAGCCGGATCCAGGCCTGCATCGAAATGCTGCCGGACGATGCCCACCCGGAGCCCCTTGATGGCCTTGCCGAGTTCCGCCACGTAGTCCGGCACGGGCTCGTCGATCGAGGTCGAATCCCGCGCATCGAAACCGGCCATGACCGACAACAGGCGCGCCGCATCTTCGGCTGTCCGCGTGATCGTGCCGGCCTGGTCGAGGCTCGACGCGAAAGCGATCATCCCGTAGCGCGAAACGCGTCCGTACGTCGGCTTGAGGCCGACCGTGTTGGTCAGTGCGGCCGGCTGCCGGATCGAGCCGCCCGTATCCGTGGCCGTAGCAGCCGGCGTAAACCTAGCAGCTACCGATGCCGCCGAGCCGCCCGATGAGCCGCCGGGCGAGCGTTCGAGGTCCCAGGGGTTCCTGACCGGTCCGTAATAGCTGGTCTCGTTCGACGAGCCCATCGCGAACTCGTCCATGTTCGATTTGCCGAGCATCACGGCGCCGGCCCCGGCGATTCGCTCCACGATCGTCGCGTCGTAGGGCGACACGAAGTTGTCCAGCATCTTCGAGCCGCAACTGGTCCTGACGCCACGCGTGCAGAAAATGTCCTTGTGGATGACGGGCAGCCCGGCCAGGGCGCCTCCCTTGCCTGCCGCGCGGTCGGCGTCCGCCTGTTGCGCCGTCGCCAGTGCCTGGTCGGCCGTGACCGTGATCATCGCGTTCAGCTTGCCGTCCCCGGCCTCGATGCGATCGAGCAGTGCCTGCGTCAACTCCACCGAACTGAAATCGCCGGCATCGAGGCCCGCGGCGAGTTCGCTCAATGTCATCTCGTGGAGCGCCATCACTCGATCACCTTGGGCACCAGATACAGACCGTTTTCGGTGGACGGGGCATTCTCCTGGAACCGATCGCGCTCATCGGTCTCCGTCACGGTATCGGCACGCAACCTCTGAGTGGCCTCGAGCGGGTGCGCCATCGGCACGACGCCCGCGGTATCCGCCCGGGACAGCTGATCGACGAAATCGACGATTCTCGAGAGTTTGTCGACGCTCTCGTCGTACTCCTCGTCAGTCAGTTTGAGCCTGGCCAGTGTGGCAATATGCCGGACTTGATCTTTGTCGAGTGACACGTTGTTTTTCCCGGGATTTTCAGTGATGTTCCTGCCGCCCCCCGCAACGGGGACGCAATGATACACGGCGCCTTGTGCAATGTCGTGGGCATTGCTAGATTACGCCGTTAATCTTCCTTTGGGCTACTCCCGCATGTTCAAGAATATCCTGGGTTATTTTTCCAATGACCTGTCGATCGACCTTGGCACCGCCAATACCCTGATTTACTCAAGAGGCAGCGGCATTGTGCTCGACGAACCGTCCGTCGTGGCGATTCGCGAAGATTCGGGACGGGGCGGCCGAGTCGTCGAAGCGGTCGGCACCGAAGCCAAGAACATGCTGGGGCGCACGCCCGGGAACATCACGGCAATCCGGCCCCTGAAAGACGGCGTTATCGCGGATTTCACGGTGACCGAAAAGATGCTGCAGCACTTCATCCGCAAAGCGCACCAGTCGCGGTATTTCCGGCCGAGTCCGCGGGTCCTGATCTGCGTGCCGTATGGCTCGACCCAGGTGGAACGTCGCGCAATTCGCGAATCCGCGGAAGGCGCCGGCGCGCGCAAGGTGCACCTGATCGACGAGCCCATGGCCGCGGCCATCGGTGCGGGGATGCCCGTGCACGAGGCGCGCGGCTCGATGGTGCTCGATATCGGCGGCGGCACCTCGGAGGTCGCCGTCATTTCGCTCAACGGCCTGGTGTATTCGCACTCGGTGCGCATCGGCGGCGACCAGTTCGACGACGCCATCATCAACTATGTGCGCCGCAACTACGGCACGCTGATCGGCGAGACCACGGCGGAGCGCATCAAGATCGAGATCGGCTGCGCCTGGCCGGACGAGGAGCCCGAAACCATGGAGGTCTCGGGACGCAACCTCGCCGAGGGCGTTCCGCGCAACATCAGCATCAGCAGCAACGAGGTGCTCGAGGCCCTGAACGAAAGCCTGTCCAGCATCCTCGAAGCGGTCAAGACGGCGCTCGAGCAGACCC
>JARRMH010000337.1:0-3601 GCA_037386205.1 Woeseiaceae bacterium
GGGAGACGTCCGATGGCGAGTGGCAGCTCCTGACCTGGCAGTACGGTGCAATCAGCGCCGGCACTCGCTAGGAGGCCGAGCTTCTTGCAGCGTAACGCACTGGTCACAGAGCTGTAACGCATGCTTCACGCCCGGCATCGAGGATTGGCACCCATGCGAATTGCAATCGCCACCGATGCGTGGACACCACAGGTGAACGGCGTCGTCACGACGCTTCGTGAAACTCGCGACGAACTGGTGCGCCTGGGACACGACGTCAGGATGATCACCGCGGAGGGACGCCGCACGTTCGCTTGCCCTACCTATCCCGAAATCAGGCTGGCCCTGTTCCAGGGACGCGAGATCGCCCGCGAACTCGATGTATTCGACCCGGAATGCGTGCACATCGCCACCGAAGGCACGTTCGGCCTCGCGGCGCGGCGCTACTGCATCAAGCGCGGTATCCCTTTCACGACCGCCTATCACACCCAGCTGGCTTCGAAGGCGTCGTCATCTGGTCGCGTGGCGTAAAGACCGACGTATTTATGCCCGATGACGCGGTCGAATACGATCTCGACGGTCCGATCTGGGTGTATTTCGGGCGAGTAGCTGTCGAAAAGAACATTGAAGCGTTTCTCGAGCTGAGCCTGCCCGGCGCCAAAGTCGTCATTGGCGACGGTCCCGATCGACAGAAACTGGAAGCCGCGTACCCGGAATGCCATTTCCTCGGGTACAAGTTTGGCCGGGACCTTGCCCGCCATGTTGCAGGCGGCGATGTATTCGTGTTTCCGAGCAAGACCGACACGTTCGGCGTCGTCATGCTCGAAGCAATGGCCTGTGGCGTTCCGATCGCCGCCTACCCGGTCACCGGACCCATCGACGTCGTGCGCCAGGGCATCACAGGCTGCCTGAACGAGGACCTGACCCTGGCGTGCTCATGTGCACTCGATCTCAACCGCTGGGATTGCCGTCAATATGCCGAAATCCGTAGCTGGGAGCGCTCGACACGCGAGTTCGTCGGCCATCTGGCCCGACGCAGACAAGCCACACGCAGCCTAGCTGAGCGCGCCGAGATAGATCGCCGAGGCGATCGTGAAATATACGAAGACGCCGAGGATATCGTTGGCCGTCGTTATGAACACACCGGTCGCCACCGCCGGGTCGATGTCGAAATGATTGAGCAGCAACGGGATAACGGAACCCAGGGTTGCGGCGATCATCGTAACCAGCAGTACCGACAGGCCCGCCGCGACGGCGAGCCGCACGGGCTCCTCGAACACGAATAGCTCCGAGGTCGCAACCACGAGAATGCCGAGTGCGAGCCCGATCAGGGAGCCGTTGATCAGCGACCCGAGGAGTTCCTTGACCACACGACCCCCGAGATCGCCGATCCAGAGGTTGCCTGCGGCAAGACCCTGCACGGTCACGGTCGAGGCCTGTATCCCGGCGTTGCCCGCCATCGCCATGACGACCGGGATGAAGCTCGCGAGGATCGCAGCCTGCCTGAGCTGGTCTTCGAACGAACCGACGACCGCTCCGGCCAACGTCGCTCCAACCAGGCCACCTGCCAGCCACGGGAAACGCCCCCGAATAATGCGGCCGACCGAATCGTCGGGCAAAGCATCCGGCGTCAGGCCGCTCATCAGCATGATGTCTTCTTCCGCCTCGTCCCGTACGATCTCGTGCAGTTCCTCGACCGTGATGCGCCCGATCACGTGCATTTCCGCGTCGACGACGGGAATAGTCTGCAGGTTGTGGGTACGCGCCATTTCGAGAACGTCTTCCTGGTCCTCGTCGGGCGTCACGAAGACTTCAACCTCCCGCATGATGTCGCCGATGCGGGTCTTTTTCTTGTTGAGCAGCAGGTCGCGTAACTGCAGACGGCCGACGAGCTGCCGTGCCTCGTTGACGACGTAGACTTCGTAGAAGCTCTCTATCTCGGCCGCCATCTTGCGCACAGCCCGGGTCGCCATGCGCACACTCCAGTCTTCGTGGACGGCGACGAACTTGGTCGTCATGGCCTCGCCGGCCGTATCCTCCTCGAATTCGAGTCGCTCGCGGAGTTCTTCGCCATCGGGCAGCCGATCGAGCAGTTGCTCGGCTAGGGATTGCGGCAGATCGTCGAGCAGCTCGACTGCGTCGTCCGCCTCGAGTCCGGCCGCGATCTCCGCAGCATGCTCGATTTCGATGTCCAGACTCAGCTGTCATCTCAATTCGAAACTGACTTCCACCAGGACGTCAACCGCCGTACTCACAGATATCCAGCTGAACAGGCGGCGCGCAAGCTTGATCGGCAGGTAGATCAGGAGATCGCGGATGTCGAGGGCATCCCAGTGACCCACAACGCCGAGCACATTCGCCCGTTCGTCGTCGCGGATCAGGCGTTCGAGCATGGCCAGCAGCTCGCGATTCTCCGGCGCCAGCTCGCCCGGCTCGCCGCGAACCCAGCGCTTGATCAATGGTTCCCTGCTGCTGTCGAGGTTGTCCGGCATGCGTTCTCCCGACGCGCGCAAACGCGATGCTGCGCCTGCGCTGCTGTCGGTGAGACCTTACTGTATTGGCATGGCGAGCGGAACCCGCAACGGTCGATCAGGTGGCGACACTGATGCTGGCCAGCCCCAGTGCTGCGCCCAGGACCGCGCCGGCGCCAAGCGCCAGCAGGGTGATACGAACCAGCCTGATTCTGAGAGCCGACACGAGCTTCCCCCTTATCGGACACAAGAACCGCGTGCGTCCTTCTGAGATTCCGTGTCATCTGGACATGGATCGAAATGAGGCGTTCGATCTGGAGCAGGAATCTTTACAGTCCCGTACCGGACCACGTATCCTCCTCTCCATGGGGGCGCCGTGAGCGGTGACAGGCATGACGTGACGAAGAGAGACCGCCTCTCGAGCAGACGCGAGCTGCTGGGGGTGTTCGGGCCGGCGGCGCTGGCCATGGTGGGTCTCGGGGGAGTCGGCACACTGCTGCATGGACGCCCGGGGCGCCACCGACCACCGTCGTCTGACACCACCGCCCATCCCCGGGACTGGCGGATCGCGGCAGAGCAGCCCGGCCGACTGGCGGTGGCCGGCGCCTCCGGCCCCCGCCTCAACGTCCGCCACGCCGTGGCCGCCCTGGGAGGTATGGGCGAGTTCGTGCGGGCCGGCGAACGAGTCCTGATCAAGCCCAACTGCGCCTGGGACCGCACTCCCGAGCAGGCGGCCAACACCAACCCGGAGGTGGTGGCCCCCGCGGTGAACACCCACCTGCCCGCCGACTCCCCCGGCTGGTTCCCGCTGTTGTTCATCACAATCGCGTGCGGGGCTATCTCCGGGTTCCACGGGCTCGTGGCTTCCGGCACCACGTCCAAGCAGCTGGACAAGGAAACGGACGCCCGCTACGTGGGCTACGGCGGGATGGTGGGCGAGGGGACGCTGGCGCTGACCGCCATCATCGCCACCACCGCCGGGTTCGCCGTCTACGCCGGGATCGACGGCTGGCGCGAGCACTACGCCTCGTTCGCGTCGGCGTCCGCGGGCGGGGTCAACGCGTTCGTCGACGGCGTGGGTGTACTGGCCGAGGGGATCGGCATCCCCCACGCCGTGGCCGTCATTTTCGCCGCCGTGGTGGTGATCTCGT